>JAFZPB010000199.1 GCA_017552595.1 Muribaculaceae bacterium | reverse complement strand
ATCGTCCATATGATCGTAAAAGATATCGTCAAGACAAGAACGAAAGAAGTCGTGCGCACGTGGATCATCATCGATCGAAATAGAATCCGTTTTGCGGTCGCGGAAGCATCGCTTTGTCTATTCGAAAGTTAGCGGAGCGGAATTGGTTGGCTCCACACAGCCATCCCGTCAGGCCGTTGAGAAAATCGACGAAGTGTTCAACCTTTCATTGACATGGTGGGAAGGGAGCGTCACGTTCACTCAAGATTTCAAGCCCACAGGCAACGGACCAGTAGAAATATCAGGCGAAATCGAATATATGGCATGCAGCGATAAATCCTGCACACCTGTCGCCCACGAAGAATTTACGCTAAACGCGGATAACGGCAATGCTACCGTACCGGCCGCAATCGTTGCCGATACCGCCAAGAATGAACCTAAGGAAACAGTCGAACCCACAAAATTCGATGAAAGCAAATGGTGGAACCCCGTCGTTTTCGACTCAGCCGATGCCGATGCGTCAATGACGGAAATTTCAACATCTCCGTGGTGGTATATTTTCATATGGGGCTTTATCGGCGGACTTTTGGCACTGCTTACGCCCTGCGTTTGGCCTATGATTCCGCTGACAGTCAGTTTCTTCCTGAAGAAATCATCGTCACGCCGCAAATCAGTGCGCGACGCCATTATCTACGGAATCTCAATCGTCGTTATTTACCTCGTTCTCGGACTTGCCATCACGATTATCTTTGGTGCAAGCAAACTCAACGAACTCTCGACAAACGCCGTGTTCAACCTGATTTTCTTCGGGTTACTCGTTCTGTTCGCCGTTTCGTTCTTGGGTGCTTTCGACATTACCCTTCCCTCCCGTTGGTCAACCGGCACCGATTCAAAAGCCGAAAAGACTTCAGGCTTCCTGAGCATCTTCTTTATGGCTTTCACGCTCGTTCTTGTGTCGTTCTCATGCACAGGCCCGATTATCGGCACCCTCCTCGTCGAAGCCGCTTCAATCGGCAACCTGACAGGTCCTGCCATCGGCATGGGCGGTTTTGCTTTGGCCCTCGCCTTGCCATTCGCACTCTTTGCCTTATTCCCCTCGTGGCTCAAAGAGATGCCCAAAAGCGGCGGTTGGCTTAACTCCGTGAAGGTAGTTCTCGGTTTCCTTGAACTCGCCTTGTCGTTGAAATTCCTCTCCGTTGCCGACCTTGCTTACGGATGGCATATCCTCGACCGCGAAGTGTTTATATCTCTTTGGGTGGTGATTTTCGCCCTTTTGGGATTCTACTTGCTCGGTAAAATCCAATTCCCCCACGACACGAAACCCGAACACGTCAGCGTACCGCGCTTCTTCATGGCGCTCGCGTCGCTGTCGTTCGCAATCTACCTAATTCCAGGCCTTTGGGGCGCACCTCTAAAAAGCGTCAGCGCCTTCGTGCCGCCGCTCTATACTCAGGATTTCAACCTCTACGAATCAGGCCGCTTCGTTGAATACGACAACTTCGACGAAGGCATGCGAGTGGCAGCCGAAGAAGGCAAACCGGTGCTAATCGACTTCTCGGGCTACGGTTGTGTCAACTGCCGAAAGATGGAAGGAGCCGTATTCGACACGCCGCAAGTCGAACGACTTATCAAAGACAATTTCGTGCTTATCAAACTCTATGTCGATGACAAAACCGACCTCAAAGAGCCCTATAAGGTGGTTGAAAACAACAAGACCACCGAGATTCGCACCAATGGCGACCGCTGGAGTTATCTCCAACGCCACAAATTCAACGCCAACAGCCAGCCCTATTACGCCGTCCTTGACAACAACGGGCAACCTCTCGCACCGCCATCGTACTACGACGAATCTATCGACAATTTCGTCAACTGGCTCCAATCAGCCCTCAGCAATTACAAATAATAAATCTCAATCGCAATAACCGTGCATTCTCGTCAAGAAAAAATTGAAGCCCTCGGCCGCGTTATCGACACCCTCGACATCCTCCGCGTGGAATGTCCGTGGGACCGTAAACAGACCAACGAATCGCTTCGTCCCAACACTATCGAAGAAACCTACGAACTCTGCGATGCCCTCCTTAACGACGATGCCGTAAACATCCGCAAAGAACTGGGCGACCTGCTGCTCCACATCCTCTTCTACGCCAAAATCGGCGAAGAGAAAGGCGATTTCGACATTGCCGACGTTGCCGATGCCCTCAACGACAAACTTATCTTCCGCCACCCCCACGTTTTCGGCGAAGTGAACGTCGACGGCGACGCACACAAAGTGGAACAAAATTGGGACCAAATCAAACTCAAGGAAAAAGGCGGCAACAAAACCGTTTTGGCTGGTGTGCCGAAAGCCTTGCCCGCAATGATTAAGGCCGACCGCATTCAGGAGAAAGCCGCCAATGTCGGTTTCGACTGGGACGAGCGCAGCCAAGTGTGGGACAAGGTACGCGAAGAAGTGACCGAATTTACTTACGAGGCACAAAAACACGACCACGACCGAATGGAAGCGGAATTCGGCGATGTCCTTTTCAGCCTCATCAATGCCGCACGCCTCTACAAAATCAACCCCGAAAATGCCCTCGAGCGCACCAATCAAAAGTTTATCGCCCGCTTCAACTACCTCGAAAGCAAAGCCCACGAGATGGGCCGTGAACTCCGCGACATGACTCTCGCCGAGATGGACGCAATCTGGGAAGAGGCCAAAACGAAAGTTTAATGCCCACAATGTCAATCGTCAGCATCACCGGTCTGCAACATAAATAGTGAAACCAATGAAAATCAACAGAAAATGGATAAACGACTTGGTTGAGCCGAGGACTCCGGGCACCCCGTCACATGTCTACGACTCTATTATGCTTGTGGCAATAGCATTGGGCACCGTGCCATTGCTGTTTCGCGAGCAGGGGCCTCTGTTTTGGTATTTCGACGTCATTTCCGGTGCGGTCTATCTGGTGGACTATATTCTCCGCTGGGCGACCTGCGACCTGCGTTCCGACAAACCGAAATGGAAGGCGTTTCTTTTCTATCCATTTAAGCCTATGGCCATTATGGACCTCCTCTCTATACTGCCTACCGTCAACGTGTTGGCTCCTGCCTACAAGTTGACAAAAGCGACTCGACTGTTCAAAATTTTCCGCTTCGCAAAAATCATCAAATACATTGAGCCGTTGGACATTTTCGTTACGGTTATAAAAAACCAGCGCAAACAACTGATAGCCGTTCTTTTGGTAGCCTTTTTCGACATCCTTATTACAGCCATAATCATATTCCAGTCGGAGGGGGAAATTGACCCCAACACAGGCGAGTACATCTTCAAAAACTTCTACGACGCCTTCTACTGGGCCGCCATCACTATCACCACCGTTGGTTACGGCGACTACTATCCCGTGACCGACTTAGGCATGACCCTCAGTATCATATCCTCGTTGATAGGCATTGCCATTATCGCCATGCCGTCGAGTATCCTTACCGCCGGATATATGCAGGAATTGAACAGGCGCATGGAGAATAAAGACAAACAGTCGTCAACAAAAAACAAAGAATAACCCACGCAATGTCAATCGTCTGCATCACCGAAAAGCCGAGCGTGGCCCGCGACATCGCCGAAATCCTCGGTGCACGCTCACGCCATGACGGCTACTTCGAAGGCAACGGCTATCAAGTGACATGGACTTTCGGACACCTCTGCACGCTCAAAGAGCCTGCCGACTACTCCGACCTGTGGAAACGGTGGTCGCTCTCCGCCCTGCCGATGATTCCGCCGCGTTTCGGCATAAAACTTATCGACCAAGCGAGTATCGTCAAGCAATTCAAGGTTATTGAGTCGCTCATAAAAAACGCCGACGAAGTTATCAACTGCGGCGATGCCGGACAAGAGGGAGAACTGATTCAACGGTGGGTGATGCAAAAGGCGAACATCGCCTGCCCCGTCAAGCGACTCTGGATTTCGTCGCTTACCGACGAAGCCATCCGCGAAGGCTTCAACAACCTTCAAGAAGGGGCGGCATACGACAACCTCTATCACGCCGGACTTTGCCGTGCCATAGGCGACTGGATTCTCGGGATGAACGCCACGCGGCTTTACTCCCTCAAATATTCATCACCGGGCAAAGTGCTGTCAATCGGGCGCGTTCAGACGCCCACACTCGCGCTAATCGTCAATCGGCACCTCGAAATAGCCAATTTCGTGCCCACAGATTTCTGGGAACTGAAAACCGTCTATCGCGACACCACCTTCAACGCCACATCGGGCCGCTACGACACCGTAGAAAAAGCCGAAGAAGCCCTCCAGCGGATAATCGGACACGAATTCACAGTGAAATCCGTAACAAAAAATCAGGGCAAGGAATTTCCCCCGAAACTCTTCGACCTCACATCGTTACAGGTGGAATGCAACAAACGCTGGGGATGGACCGCCGACGACACTCTTTCGCTAATTCAGTCGCTCTACGAAAAGAAAGTAACTACCTACCCCCGCGTTGATACCACTTATCTCCCCGACGACATCTATCCGAAAGTGCCCGATACGCTTCGCAAACTCACACCATACGCTGAACTTATAGAGCCGCTGCTCGCCAAGAAATTGCCGAAATCGAAAAAGGTGTTCGACAATTCGAAAGTGACCGACCACCACGCCATTATACCCACCGGTGTGGCTCCCACGGTTCTCGTCGACCGTGAACGGTTGCTCTACCATCTCATTGCTAAGCGGTTTATCGCAGCATTTTATCCCGACTGCCTTTTCGAGCAGACCACCGTGCTCGGAGATGTCAACGGTGTGGAGTTCAAGGCAACGGGAAAAGTCATCACCGACCAAGGCTGGCGCGTAGTATATGAAGGCGACAAAGTGCTGACCCGCAATGCCGAAAAGGACAAAAACGAAGAGGAGGCCACCCTGCCCGTATTTGTCGAGGGAGAATCAGGGCAACACACTCCCTCACTACAGAAAAAGACTACCCAACCACCTAAATACTACACTGAAGGCACACTACTTCGCGCTATGGAATCGGCAGGCAACACCGTCGATGACGAAGAACTTCGCGAAGCCATGAAAGAGAACGGCATCGGTCGCCCGTCAACACGAGCCAACATCATCGAAACGCTTTTCAAACGAAAGTACATCTACCGCGAACGAAAAAACATTATGGCATCGCAAGCGGGCATTGACCTCATTGCCATCATCAACGAGCCACTTCTAAAAAGCGCGACGCTTACCGGTATGTGGGAACGCAAACTCCGTCAAATCGAACGTGGCGAATACTCATCAACGGAGTTTATAGAAGAGATGAAAACGCTCATCAACGAAGTGACACTCAATGTCTTACAAGACAATTCAAGCACACGCATAGTCATCGCCGACGACAAACCTGACGCAAAAAAAGGCAAATTCGCAAAATCATCGTCAAGCAAACCGCGTATAACCAAATTTGAACAAATCACCTGTCCTTTATGCAAAAAGGGACACATCCTCAAAGGCCGCACCGCTTTCGGCTGTAGCGAATACGCCTCCGGCTGCACAATGCGCCTCAATTTCGACCAATACCCCGCCGACCTCACCCCCGCCCGCCTCAACGCCCTCATCAAAAAGATGAAATAATCAGATATTTAGAAATCCACGAAGAGCATTTTGTCCGCCACGAAGCCAATTGTGCATTATGCTCTATGAATTATGCATTATTAGAAAATTTTTGTAACTTTGTGGTGCAAGATTATTGTGGGTATGGAGAACAATAGCATTATTATATATCAGACCGATGACGGACAAACCCAAATCGATGTCCGCATGGAGGACGAAACCGTTTGGCTTACCCAAAGCCAAATGGCAGAACTGTTTATAACAGATCGTACATCAATAGTTCGACATATAAACAACATTTATAAAACAAAAGAACTTCTCAAAGAGTCAACCTGTGCAAAAATTGCACAAGTTCAAATTGAAGGCAAAAGAACCGTGCGCCGGCATATTACATACTTTAATCTTGATATGATTATCTCTGTAGGGTATCGTGTTAATTCAAAGCGCGGTACAGCCTTTCGTATTTGGGCGAATCGCATCCTAAAGGATTACCTCATTAAGGGATATGTCGTTAATGAGCGCATACGCCACGAGCAGATTGGCGAACTTCGTCAACTTGTGAAGATGCTCGGGAGAACAATCCAAAGCCAACCGTTGTTGTCAACCGAAGAAAGTCAAGCACTATTTGATGTCGTAAGCGACTATACTTATGCTCTCGACACCCTCGATAACTACGACTATGGACGCTTGCCTGTTGAGAACACCACTCAAGAGGAAAAATTTTATGCGACCTATGACAATGCAATTCATGAGATAAACCTGCTGCGTGAGAAATTCGGAAGTTCATCGCTTTTCGGGAACGAAAAGGACGATTCATTCAAAAGTAGCATCGGGCAAATTTATCAGACATTCGACGGCAAAGAACTATATCCCAGTGTTGAGGAAAAGGCCGCCATGCTCCTGTATCTCGTAACTAAAAACCATTCTTTCAGCGACGGGAACAAGCGAATTGCCGCAACACTATTCCTTTGGTTTCTCAACAACAACGGCATACTTTACAGTCCAGACGGTGGTAAACGCATTGCCGACAATACCCTCGTTGCTCTCACGCTGATGATTGCCGAAAGTAGGACCGACGAAAAAGATGTGATGGTCAAAGTTGTTGTCAACCTAATCAACCAGAACAACTGACCGACACAGGCCACAACTAACGCTCGACAGTATACTTCATTTTGCGGTTATATTCGCCGATTAATCTCATTTTTCCTTTCGACGTTATCATATAGCGATTTTTTTTGTAACTTTGTGGTGCAAGATTATTGCGGGTATGAAAATAGGCAATCTCGAACTCGGCGACCGTCCGGTGATGTTGGCTCCTATGGAGGATGTCACCGATGCCTCGTTCCGTCTCATCTGCCGTGAGCAGGGGGCGGACATGGTTTATACCGAGTTTGTCAGTGCCGACGCGCTAATCCGTAACATAGCCGCCACCACCCGCAAACTCGAAATCAACCCCGCCGAGCGTCCTGCAGCTATCCAAATCTACGGACGCGAAGTTGAGCCGATGGTCGAAGCCGCACGGATTGCTGAAGCCGCCGGCCCCGACTTACTCGACATCAATTTCGGATGCCCTGTGAAGAAAGTTGCGGGCAAAGGCGCAGGAGCCGGTATGCTCCGCGACATTCCTAAAATGTTGGAAATCACCCGTGCTGTGGTGGATGCCGTAAAGATTCCCGTTACGGTGAAGACCCGACTCGGATGGGACCACAACTCCAAAATCATCGTCACTCTCGCCGAGCAACTGCAGGACTGCGGCATCAAAGCGATAACAATACACGGCCGCACACGCTCGCAGATGTACACCGGCGAGGCCGACTGGTCGCTTATCGCCGCAACGAAAGAAAATCCCCGCATAACGATTCCCGTAATAGGCAACGGCGACATCACAACGCCCGAAGGCGCGGTGGAAGCATTCGACCGCTATGGCGTCGACGGTGTGATGGTGGGACGCGCTTCAATTGGCGCACCATGGATTTTCCATGACATCAAGCGTGCGGTCGAAGGTCTAACGCCTGCCCCTCTCCCCATCGACCAGAAATTCGCCCTTCTCCGCCGTCAAATCGAAGAAAGCATAAGCCGAATCGACGAATACCGCGGCATTCTCCACATCCGCCGCCATCTCGCCGTCTGCCCGCTGTTTAAAGGAATTCCCAATTTCCGCCCCACGCGCATTGCCATGCTTCGCGCCGACTCTAAAGACGAACTCATGAGCATCATCGACGATGTTCAGAATAACATAATTCCATCATTAGCAAACAATTCAAACAACATACAACTATGAAACGACTTTCATTTTCCCTGATTTTAGTTGCCGCTGCAGTATCGACATTCGCTTCCGAACTGCAAACTTACACGCTGCGTGTCAACGATTTCACCTCCCTTCGAGTCAAGAACGGCATTAACGTGGAATATGTCGGCGATGGCGCCTCCGAAGGTTCCGCCACCTACACAACAACTGCCGACATAGCATCTATTCTCGTATTTTCCAACAACAAAGGGACGCTTGAAATCGAATTGGCCGCCGGCGACACCAAGCCCGTAAACATCCCGACAGTGACCGTCAGTTCGAAATTTCTTACCCGTGTCGAAAACGACGGCGACTCTACCGTTCGTATTATGAAAGTGCAACCTACGCCTGAATTTCGTGCCCGCCTCGTAGGTAACGGACGCCTTGCAATCCGCAATATAGACTCTACGACCGTCATAGCGACTATCGACTCCGGCAACGGCACAATCGTCATCGACGGCAAAACCACCACTGCCAAATTCAACAATACAGGCTCTGGAACTATACAAGCCGACCAACTGAAGGCGACCGACGTCAAATGCCGCCAAATCGGCACAGGTTCCATAGGTTGCTGCGTCAATGGCCAACTATCGGTGTTTGGCGCCGGCTCTGGCTACATCTATTATCGCGGCAAACCGACGTCAATCCAAAAACGCGCCATCGGCATCAAACTGACCGCAATCGAAGAATAAACGCCTTTTTCGCCGAATGGACGACAACCTGAAACTCCGAACAGCCAACACCGTCAAATGGAATGCTATCGACCGCATTGCATCGCAGGTGCTTTATGCCGTTACGGGCATTGTGCTGGCAAATGTGCTGTCGGAGGAAGATTTCGGTCTCGTTGGAGCCATCCTCGTCTTTCAGGCTTTCGCCAACCTATTCGTTGACAGCGGTTTCTCATCGGCGCTGATTCAAAAGAAATCGCCTACTGAAACTGATTACAGCACAGTCCTTTGGTTCAACATAGGCGTCGCCACCCTAATTTACGCTATCCTTTGGCTTGCGGCCCCGCTCATCGCATCGCTTTTCCAAGGCGACCAACGGCTGATTCCCCTCTCTCGGGTGATGTTCCTGTCGTTCATCATCAACGCCACGGCCATCGTCCAGACCAACCGCCTGATGAAGCAGATGGACGTCAAAATGATTGCCATTTCCGACGCCGTCGGATTGACTATCAGCGGCATTGTTGGCATTTGGCTCGCTATCGAAGGCTATGGCGCATGGGCTATCGTGTGGCAGACTATTACGCTTGCTGTTATAAAGTCGGCCATTCTTTGGCTGACAAGTCATTGGCGGCCTTCGGCAGTGTTTTCGACATCATCATTACGCGGCATCTTCAAGGTGGGTAGCGGCGTGATGCTAACGTCGTTCCTCAATACGGTGTTCCTGAACATCTACTCTTTCTTTATCGGCAATCGAGTGGGTCTGCGCTCGTT
>JAFZPB010000198.1 GCA_017552595.1 Muribaculaceae bacterium | reverse complement strand
TGTGCAGCCGTTGTTTACTTTGACGGTTGTCACCCGCCCCATCGCATAGTTGCTTTTGGAACTGTTGATGCCCGATTCGCAAGGCATCAGGTTGTAGAGGTCTTTGTAGGCTTCATTGTTCGTGCCGCCCCACCAACTTTTGGGGAACGAGTGCTCGCGGTTTAGACCGGAGAATCCGTCGGAGATTTTACGCTGGGTGGCGGAGTACATGTCCCACCAGTAGTCGGTCGAGCCGATGGTTTTCTTGTCGGTTTTCTTGAAATAGTTGGGCAACGAGTTGTACGACGACACGGGGGTGTGGTCGTAGATGATGTTGCGTGCGGCGGTTTTCAAATCGCCGTTTTTCTTTGCGTTAAGCGACGAGTAGTAGCCTTTGGGTATTGCTGCGGAAGCGGCGAACGCCAAAAGCAACACGAATAGGGGTAGAAGTCGTTTCATGATATTATGCTTTAGGATATCGGGGCGGTTGTCCCTGCGGAAGCCTCCGCCCCCTCGTTAATCTTTATTCTATAAATCTATCTTCTTTAAACTATAAACTTTCCTCTTTAATCTTAAAATCATCCTCTTTCAACTTTAATCGATAATGTCGAAATGGGTGTATTTACGCAGACATTCGGGGATTACGATTCCTTCGGGAGTCTGGTTGTTTTCGAGAAGGGCGGCCATGATTCGCGGAAGAGCGAGAGCCGAGCCGTTGAGGGTGTGGCAGAGGCGGGTCTTCTTGTCCTCGCCACGATAACGGCATTTCAGACGGTTGGCCTGATATGTTTCGAAGTTGGAAACCGACGATACTTCGAGCCAGCGGCCTTGGGCTGCGGAATACACTTCGAAGTCGAAAGTTATGGCGGAAGTGAAACTCATATCGCCACCGCAGAGGCGGAGTATGTGCCAAGGCAAACCGAGTTTGCGGAGCAGACCTTCGACGTGGTCCTTCATCTCCTCAAGAGCGGCGTAGGAGCATTCGGGCTTTTCGATGCGGACGATTTCCACTTTGTCGAATTGGTGGAGACGGTTCAGTCCGCGCACGTCTTTGCCGTAACTGCCGGCTTCACGACGGAAACATGCCGAGTAGGCAGTGTTCTTGATGGGAAGTTGGTCGGCGTTGAGGATAACGTCGCGGTAGATGTTCGTGACAGGGACTTCGGCGGTGGGAATCAGGTAAAGGCCGTCTTCGTTGACGAAGTACATCTGGCCTTCCTTGTCGGGCAACTGGCCCGTGCCGTAACCCGATGCCTCGTTGACGACGTATGGCGGCTCAATTTCGATGTAGCCGGCGGCGGCGGCTTCGTCGAGGAAGAAGTCGATGAGAGCGCGTTGCAGACGGGCACCGCGGCCAACATACACGGGGAATCCCGCGCCGGTGATTTTCACGCCGAGGTCGAAGTCGATAAGGTTGTATTTTTTGGCGAGGTCCCAGTGGGGAAGCGCGTCGGCGGGAAGATTCGGCATTTCACCGCCGGTTTTCTCCACAACATTGTCCTCGGCGGTTTTGCCTTCGGGCACCATTTCGCACGGCACGTTGGGCACCGACAGAAGGATGTCGCGGATTTCAGCCTCGATTTCACCGAGACGCGCGGCGATGGCCTTTTGCTCCTCCTTGATGGTGGCCACTTCGGCTTTTGCGCCTTCGGCCTCCTCGCGTTTGCCCTGTTTCATAAGAGCGCCGATGGAGGCGGCTTTCTTGTTGAGGTCGGCAGCGAGATTGTCGTTGCGAAGTTGCGTCTGGCGACGGTCGGTGTCAAGGTCGAGGATTTTGTTGATGGCTTCCTTGCCGTCGAAGCCCTTCACTGCAAGACGTGCAATGATATATTCGGGATTTTCTTTGATTTGCTGAAGAGTTAACATTTTCTATTTAGGATTTTTGATTTACTGTTTAGGATTTATTTCGAGAGGAGTTCGCGCACCTTAGCCG
>JAFZPB010000197.1 GCA_017552595.1 Muribaculaceae bacterium | reverse complement strand
GCCGAATACAGTTTTTTACCATGGAAGTCTCCTATAATACTATCCCCAACTACTGTTACAGTCCTTGAATACTTATAGGTGCCAGGGGAATAATAATCATAATACAAGGATGTGTGGATAATGAACCATTCCCTGCCATCCACGAGCATCGGCTTATATTCCTGCGCGGCAATACCCAAGACTGTCGGCATTAAAGCCAAAAGAAGTAATGTTCTTTTCATAAATATTTCGAGTTTAAGTCAATAATTCAAGTTGATTTTTACAATGATATTGATTCACACTACAAAGTTACAAAAAATTTCAATACGATAATTACCCCCCCCATTTTAACATTATTTAACAACCATTTTGTGGTCTGAATTGCTCTGACTCAAAACAATTATATGAACAATTAATGATAATTCGCTTACAATTCTTTCCCTGCAAAGTGTGTTGACATTTCCCGTAAACGCCAATTGTGCATTATGCACTATGCATTCTGCATTGACTTAACTCCTTTACTCCCCAAACTTAGCAAAACTATAAAGTTGAAAGAGGAAAGTTTAAAGTTGAAAGAAGATTCTAATTATGCACTATGCATTATGCACTATGCATTAATTTAACCGAGTGCATATTTATTCACACGGATTGCATAATCGTGCCAAACGATAAGGCCTATCTGGATTTTTGGCACGATTGGTCCAAAATCCCGCTCTCACGCCTCGTAGCCCATAATTTGCCGTGCCAAATCGTGCCAAAAGCCGTGCCACGACCGTCAACTTTTTTCAGACATGGCTAAAAAAGAAGGCAACAAAAACAACCACTAACAACTTAAACAACAATTGATTATGTTGTCATAGTTGTCCAAGGTTGTCACTATTGTCTACCCTTCTTTCCAGTCTCAAAAAGGCGTGGCTGCGTTATTTCTCGCGCATAAAAATGTTGATTGGAGAGCCGGAGAAATCCCAGTTTTCACGGATTTTGTTCTCCAAGTAGCGGCGGTATGGTTCCTTCACCCACTGCGGCAAATTGCAGAAGAAGACGAACGAAGGAACAACAGAGCCTTTCAACATCGTGACATACTTGATTTTCACGAATTTGCCCTTGTTAGATGGTGGCGGATAGGACTCGATGGCCTCGAGCATCACACGGTTAAGCACCGATGTGGCCACAGTGCGGCGACGGTTCTCATAGACCTTTACAGCCGTTTCGAGCACTTTGAAAATCCTTTGCTTAGTCAATGCCGAACCGAAAATGATGGGGAAATCTGTGAACGGTGCAAAGCGGTTGCGAATAGCGCTCTCAAATGTGTCGATTGCCGCCTGCGACTTGTTTTCCACCAAATCCCATTTGTTGACACATACCACCAATCCCTTCTTGTTGCGCTGAATAAGCGAAAAAATGTTGGCGTCCTGTCCTTCGATTCCGCGTGTGGCGTCAATCATGAGGATACACACGTCGGAAGCCTCGATGGCGCGAATCGAACGGATTACCGAATAGTATTCTATATCCTCGTTCACTTTTGCCTTTTTGCGGATGCCGGCGGTATCTACCAAATAGAAGTCGAAGCCGAATTTATCGTAGCGTGTATAGATGGAATCGCGGGTTGTGCCGGCAACATCAGTAACGATATGGCGTTCTTCACCAATGAAGGCGTTGATAATCGACGATTTACCCGAATTGGGGCGACCGACAATGGCGAACTTCGGTATGTCGTCGAGTTCTTCATAATCCGATTCGTCGGCCGACGGCATCAACTTGACGACCTCGTCGAGAAGGTCGCCGGTGCCGAAGCCATTGATACCCGATACTGGCATCGGGTCGCCAAGACCAAGACTGTAAAACTCAGCAGTATTGTAAATCCACTCGTTGGAATCCACTTTATTGGCAACGAGGATAACCGGCTTCTTCGAACGGCGGAGAATTCGCGCCACATGGTCGTCGAGGTCTGTCACGCCGTTGGTCGTATCAACCACGAACAAAATCACGTCGGCTTGGTCAACCGCCAACGCCACTTGCTTATTTATTTCGCTTTCGAAAATATCTTCTGAATTTACCACCCAACCGCCGGTGTCGATTATGGAGTATTCCGTGCCTGCCCAATCTACTTTGCCGTAGATACGGTCGCGGGTAGTGCCGGCAGTTTCATCGACGATGGCCTTCCGTGTTTGAGTGAGACGGTTGAAAAGGGTGGATTTGCCCACATTCGGGCGTCCTACTATTGCTATTACTTTACCCATAGATGTATATAAATTAGGAATGAGGAGTTTTTTGTGTTGTCCGAAATCCCTTTAAACTTTAATCTTTAAACTTTAATCTATTCAATGTAGCCGAAAGCACGGAGTTTATTGTCGCGGTTTCGCCAATCTGGCTCCACCTTGACAAAAAGTTGGAGGAAAACCTGCTTGTCAAAGAACAATTCGATGTCTTTCCGTGCCTGAGTGCCAACCTTTTTTAGCATCGAACCGCCACGGCCTATTATTATGCCCTTTTGGCTTTCTCGTTCGACATATATCACCGTCATAATGTGGATTTTATCCTCCGACTCGTCAAACTTTTCGACGATGACCTCAGCCGAATAAGGCACCTCCTTGTCATAGTTAAGCAAGATTTTCTCGCGGATGATTTCCGTGACGAAAAAGCGCGCGGGTTTATCGGTGAGAGCGTCCTTGCCAAAATAAGGCGGCGAGACGGGGAGTAATTCGACGATACGTCGCATAAGATTATCGACATTGAAGCGGAGAGTCGCCGAAGTGGGATAGATTTCCGCGTTGGGAAGCAACTGGCGCCACTGTTCGACGAGTTTTTCGAGGTCGGACTGACCTTTGAGCAAGTCGATTTTGTTGATAACGAGCAGCACAGGCACCTTCTCCTTCGCCACTTTCTCAAGATAATCGGCGTTCTTCGTGGGCGACTCCACCACGTCGGTCACGTAAATAAGCACGTCGGCATCGGTCAGAGCCTCCTCCGAAAAGCCGCGCATACTCTCGTGAAGACGCGAATGGGGAGCGAGCACCCCGGGAGTGTCGGAAAAGACGATTTGATAGTCGTCGGTGTTGACGATACCGAGGATGCGGTGGCGCGTGGTTTGCGATTTTGCCGTGATTATGCTAAGCCGCTCGCCGACGAGATAGTTCGACAGCGTAGATTTCCCAACATTGGGGTTTCCCACGATATTCACGAATCCTGCTCTATGCTCCATACTACTTCATTAAGCGATTAACAACAATTGCCGGCCTTCCCGCCACATCGACAACCGCAAAAACCAACGCCTATATACGACAATAACCGCCTGACAAGTCCACGGCATAAGCCTTAGGGAAAAATTTGTCAGGAGGTAGTGTCGGTTTCTGCTTTGTCGAAGAACGGTCGGAACGACTGCCCTATTATTGGGCCACTTCTTCTTTAGCGATTGCAATTTGGCCACGATAGTAGCCGCATTCGCCACAGACGGTGTGATAAACGTGCCAAGCGCCACAGTTGGGGCAAATTGCCAATGTGGGGGCTACGGCCTTGTCGTGCGTACGGCGTTTTGCCGTGCGGGTCTTCGATTGTTTGCGTTTAGGATGTGCCATTTTATCGTTATTAAAATGTTAGTTATTCTTAAATTTTTTAAGCGCCTCCCAACGAGGGTCGACCATGGCGTCGCCGTCGGAATCGGCGGGCTTTTCGCCGCTGTGCCGCCGCAGTATTTCACTCATCTCCTCGTTGCACTCACCTTCGTCGTGGACGTGCTGGAGAGGCAATGCAAGAGCCACAGTGTCGTAGAGCAGACGGCTGACATCGAGGCCGTTGTCACTTTCAGGAATAATCAGCAAATCGTCGGTCGAATCGTCGTATTCGCTGCCGAAGCGCACAAACGTGTGATATTCGGCATCAACCGGACATGACATGTCGTCGAGACAACGGTCACACTCCACCGTGACTTCGCCGACAACGCTGAACATCAGTTCGTAGGCATCAGCCGTGGCCACAACCACCACTTCAGCATCTATCGAGCCGCCCTTGATGTCAGTGCTTTCCATCGCTGCAAAGAACTTGTCATCAAGGTGATAACTGAAAACGTGTTCGCCTTTCGGGAGCGATTTCAGTTGAAGTTCATATTCCTTCAAAGTTTTCAATGGTCGAACGTCGTTGAAAAAGCGACTGCAAAGTTATAACAAATTTCCCAATTAACCAACTTTTCCCCCCTCAAAACCAACCCCTCCCTACAAAACCGCCATAAATCATTTACAATCATTGCCATTTTCAGTTTCCCAAAAGCTCTCCTCCTATATGAATAAAAGATGTGACAAAATAAGAGTGTTGAAAAATAAAGTGATAAAAATGCAATGAAAGTGAATGTTTTTATATATTTTTGCAAAAAATATCACATCTAAACATCAAGTCACTTATTTTTACATGGTAAAAGAACGAAAGAATCGACTTCCGATGGTGGTCAGAATAATCACCGAAAAGGTAATCGGAAGCCAGGAAGAACTCGCACAGGAGTTGAAAAACGAAGGGTTCAATGTAACGCAGGCTACCCTCTCGCGCGATTTGAAACTGCTCAAAGTAAGCAAAATAGTTAGCAGCGACGGTTACTATCGCTACGTATTGCCAAAGTCAGACAATCCAGACCGCCGCGAGGTCTGGAGGAAAATCTATTCGTCGGACATTCCTGTTTTCCACGCCGAGGTGCTGTCGCTTGATTTTAGCCACAATCTCGCAGTTGTCAAAACCCGCGACAATTACGGCCAGTCGTTGGCTTACGACATCGACCTCACGAAATGTCCAGATTTGTTTTCGACAGTTTCAGGCGCCGACACTGTGATTTGCCCGTTGAAGGCAGGCGCAAGTTATGACAATGTCATCAATCATCTTCGTGCGATTATCCCGTCGGAAGTTGCCGACCGTGCCGCGGAAATATACGGAGGAGGAGTTTTCAAAGGATGATTGACATTGGCATTTTAGGCGGCGAAAGCGATGTCGCAGGTGAGATAATTCGCATTTTAATCAATCACCCCGACGTCGAACTTAAATGGATTGTGTCGGAAAAACTTGCCGACAGCAAGGTGTCCGATTTTCATGCCGGCATGATAGGCGAAATTGACAGCGTCTTTGTTAATGAATACGACCTTGACGATGTGGATTGCGTCTTTTTGTGCGCGAATGACGTCGCCGCCGACAAATTGGCGGAACGGGAAGAACTCAAAGTAATCGACGTTGTCGGCGCTCTCGGAGGCCGCGCCACTTTGGGCGAACGTATGGTTATCCCAGGCATTGCCGAACTTTACCGCAAACCGATGGTGCGTGGCGGTTCGGTTGTCGCATTGACATCTCCCGCAACTCAAGCCGCACTCCTGCCTCTATTGCCATTGGCAAAGAATGGCCTTTTGAACGCCCCTGTGAAGATTACGATAAGAAGCAAAACCGATTCAAGTGCTGATATGGCGCTTATCAACAGTTCGCTGCGTCTTCTTCAGCCCGACTTCTCACAGCCGATAAACATCAATATATCGGCCGAAAACGCCACATCGCGAGTACTCATAGCCACTGCCGAAATCGCCACAGATATCGACGAGGAAAAAGCCGCCGAACTTTTCGAAGACTTTTTCGGCGACCACAATTTTGTGTTTTTATCAAAACGTATGCCTGCGGTCCACGATGTCATCAACACCAACAAGTGCATTTTCAACATCAACACTTCCAACGGGATATTGACGATGACTCTGGCGTTCGATGAAGTTATAAAGGGCCATGCCGGTTCGGCTGTGCATGCGATGAATCTTCTCTTTGGACTTCACGAGCGTGTCGGTCTCGCGCTGAAGGCATTTATATGAATCATGGTTACACATTAAATAATTTACTACAATGAATATATGCATAATCGGAGCGGGAAACATGGGTGGTGCCATCGCATTAGGCGCCGCAAAGCGTTTCCCCAATTATAAAATCAACGTCACAAACCGCAGCGGCAAAAACACCGAGCGGTTCACCCAGTTCCCGAACATCTCCTGCTACGTCAACAATAAGCGTGCCACGAAAGGCGCGGATGTAATCATTCTTGCCGTCAAGCCTTGGGTGATTAAAGATGTCATCAACGAAATCAGCGACGTCATCACTGCCGACCAAGCACTCGTATCAGTTGCGGGAGGGATATCCCTTTCCGAACTTGAGGGTATGTTGCCGTGGACATGTCCGCTGTTCCGCGTTATTCCCAATATTGCAGCATCAGTAGGCGAAAGCATGACTTTCATTTCGGAGCGCAACGCCGGCAAAAAAGTCATGTCGGATATTGTCGGCATTTTCTCGGCGTTAGGGAAAGTGTCGGTAATCGAAGAGCGACTCCTGCCAGCCGCAACTGCTTTGTGTTCATGCGGCATCGCCTATGCATTCCGCTATATTCGCGCGTCAGTAGAGGGTGCCATAGAGTTGGGCATCAGTCCTTGCGACGCGCTTGATTATATCACGCAAACTTTAGTCGGGGCGGCAGCAGTCATCAACCACGACAAAATCCATCCCGAAGAGGCTATCGACCGCGTCACCACCCCTGGCGGAATCACCATCAAGGGACTTAACGCAATGGAAGCCAACGGATTCACCAATGCCGTAATTGCCGGGCTTAAAGCCTCAAAATAACATCGCATTTACTTCGACCATGAAAAGAAATCAGATATGAAAATAAAAAACATTTACCTTGTTTTAATCGTTGTAGTGTCGGCCCTATGCCTTTTGGTTGGGCTTGACTCTACCTTGTTTTCTACAAAGGGAGAACCGCGTGAAGCCCTCGTGGCCGTGGAAATCCTCAACACAGGCAATTGGATTCTCCCCGCTCTCGACGGGGTTGACCTGCCCTATAAGCCGCCGATGCTTGCGTGGCTGATAGCCATATTTTCATACTTTGGCGGGCGAGTGACGGAGTTCACCGCACGCATACCATCGGTTTTGGCGATGATAGCCATGCTTGTGATGTGTTTCGAGTTTTTCCGTCGTCGCGCCATCAACGGCAAGGACGACGCACTCAAAGCGTTCGTCACGTCAATGATTCTTCTCGCCGTCGTCGAAACCCATCGTTCAGCAATCGCATGCCGTGTTGATATGGTCTTGACGGCATTTATGACCGCAGCAATATTCTCTCTGTATAATTGGCAACAAAGCGAATGGAAAGGATTTCCGATAATAGCAGTATTGGCGATGTCGGCGGCAACGCTTACGAAAGGTCCTATCGGGATTGCTCTTCCCTGCTTTGTCGTATTCGTTTTCGCACTGACAAAGGGGCAACGCTTTTGGGGCGTGACATGGCGATTGGCCGTGACTGCCATTGCCGCACTCATTATTCCAGCAGTTTACTACTATGCCGCTTACTCTCAAGGTGGCGACGCGTTCCTTTCGCTTGCGATGGAAGAAAACTTCGGCCGACTGACGGGAACTATGTCGTACGAATCCCATGTCCACCCGTTCTACTATAATTTCATCACTCTCATTGTCGGTTTTCTCCCGTTCACATTATTCTTGATTTTCAGCCTGTTTGCGGTAAAGTATAACCGTCCTTCGACCGATTTTCGCCATTATCTTGGTCGATTCCGTGCTGCCGACCCTAAATTGGCTTTCTCGGCTGCGGCTGCGGCATTGATTGTGTTAGTGTTCTGCATCCCCGCGAGCAAACGTAGTGTCTATCTTCTGCCTGCATATCCGTTTATAGCCTTCCTTATCGCTGAATGGCTCGTAAGGCTTCGTCGCCGTCACAGCCATATCATAAAGGCCTACAACTATTTCCTTATTGCGATTGCAATCATCGTAGTGGCGGTTTTCGCTGAAATTTATCTCAACATTTTCGGCCTGAAAGAGTATCTTCCAGCAAGCCTCAACGACAATATCCACGCGGTCGCATTGACAAGGCATTCTTTGTTCGACGCCATTTTGATTGGTCTGCCGATAGTTGCCGCCGTTTATGCCCTGATGATTCGTCGTCGGCCCACATCCGAGAAGCACATTTATGCCATGCTCGGCATGTCATTGACGACATATCTTGCCGTGACGGTGGCATTTATCAATCCCATTCTCAACAAGAAGAGCGACTTCGACAAGGCAAAAGAGATAGCCACGATTATCCCCTCGGGGAAAATTCTGTCATCGATAAAGTCGGACAAGTACATCAGGTTCTATACTATCGACTTCTACACCGACAACCGTCTTGTGCCGTGGACCTTCGACTCTGCTGAGCCGTTGCCGCCATCTGCAAACATACTGCTTTGCTCCGACGAGGCCGACGAATTTATCGCAGCCCATACCGACAGCGACTTCCGCCTGTTGTGGGATAGCGAGAAAACAAATCCCGATGCGCCAAAGAGTTGCGATGTTCGCCGACCAATCCGCCTCTACTCATTCAAGAGCCGAGCCGTTGAAGTTGCCGACACCGTTTCAGCAGCCCCGAGTCTAAAATAACGAAAAAACTTTGACGAAAAAAGGCGGAATCAACGATTTTTTCGTAACTTTGAGAGATGAAAAAAATCCTGTCGATATTTGCCGCCCTTATTGCCTTGTCAGCGTGTCACGACATTGACGAGTGGGATAACGACGCGCGAGGCAATTTCGACGCCCTTTGGAACATTCTCGACGCCCATTACTGCTTTTTCGACGAAAAAGGCATCGATTGGGACGACGTTTACCGCCGCTATTCCGCAAAGGTGTCGCCGACGATGACGAGCGAAGAACTTTTCCTCGTCTGCTCCGACATGCTCGATGAGTTGAAGGACGGCCACGTCAACCTTTCATCGGCGTTCAACACATCTTATTATAGAAAATGGTGGAGCGACTATCCCCATAATTTCGACCTTCGCACAATCGAAGACAACTATCTCCATTATAACTACCGCTCAATGAACGCATGCACTTTCGACATGCTCACCGAAAATGTTGGCTATCTGCGGATTTCGACTTTCTCGAGCCCGATTGGCGACGGCAACCTTGACAACATTCTCAACTATCTCTCGTCGGCGAAAGGGCTTATAATCGACGTTCGCGACAACGGCGGCGGCGACGTGACGGTAGTGGAGACTTTTTGTAGAAGATTCATTTTCAGCCACACACTTGTGGGCTACATCAGCCATAAGACAGGCCCGGGACACTCCGACTTCTCCAAACCGATGGAAATCTACTACGATCCCGCTCCGGCAGGGCGGCTTATGTGGTCTAAGCCTGTCGTAGTGCTGACCAACCGCGGTTCGTATAGTGCGACTAACACGTTTGTATCGGTGATGAAATCTTTCCCTCAAGTCACCATCATGGGCGACTGTACGGGTGGCGGCAGCGGAATGCCTTATTCATCGGAACTTCCTAACGGCTGGGGCGTACGCTTCTCGGCTTGCCCGATGCTTGACGCGAAAGGCGTATGCACCGAAAACGGCATAATGCCATCGGAGGGCTTCAAAATCGACATTTCCGAAGCCGACCGAGCCGCCCACCGCGACACCATCCTTGACACAGCCATTAATTTTTTAACCGGCAAATAAACCAAACCGACATTTTTTTATCTCACAAATAAAGGCAACGACGAAACAATGACAACGGCGAACATAAAATCCCTGCAATTTTCCGACGCAAAAGCCTATCTCTTTGCGGCTTTGTTCGTGGCAGGTAACATATTGGTGCCTCAACTGTGTCACCTTATCCCTCAAGGCGGGCTGATTTTCCTTCCCATCTATTTCTTCACGCTTATCGCCGCTTATAAATTCGGCTGGCGTGTAGGACTTATGACCGCCGTGCTGTCGCCGATTGTCAATAATGCCCTTTTCGGCATGCCACCCGCACCGATGTTGCCTATTATCTTCGTCAAATCTGGCTTGCTTGTCGCTTCAGCATCGTTTGTGGCTCACAAGGCGGGCAAAGTGAGTCTTCTCGCCGTGGCTATCGCCGTAATAGCCGCCTTCGTGGTAGCCATACCGGTCGAATGGGCGATGACCGGCTCGTTGCAGGCTGCCTTGCAGGACCTCACTCTCGGTCTTCCCGGAATCGCTATCCAAATTTTCGGCGGCTGGGCTTTAATGAAATATGTAATTAAGTAAAACCAATAATATAATCCTACAAAACAATGCAACGCGGAAAATTATATTTCTACTACGGAACTATGGGATCGGCAAAAACCGCCTTTCTCCTTACCACAGCATACAATTTCGAAGAACGTAAAATGCCTTACGTCTGTCTGAAACCCGCCATCGACACCCGCGAAAAAGACAGCGTCATTCGTTCGCGCATCGGCATCGAGCGTGCATGCCGTTGGATTTACAACGACACCGACGTTTATCGTTTCGCGCAGGAAATCTTCGACCAATCGGGCGAATTTATCAACTGGTTTCTCGTCGATGAGGCCCAATTCCTCACGGCAGAGCAAGTCGACCAATTCTCGCGCCTTGTCGATGACTATGGCTGCAACGTGATTTGCTACGGTCTTCGCACCGACTTCAAGTCGAACCTTTTCGAAGGCTCTCGCCGACTCTTCGAAATCGCCGACACAATCAACGAAATCAAATCGACCTGCACTTGCGGCCGTAAAACCATCATTAACGCACGCCTCGACGCCAACGGCGATTTCGTCGAAGAAGGTGCTCAGGTGGAAATCGGCGGCGACGAACGCTATATCGCTGTTTGCCGCAAATGCTGGCGAAACAAGCGAATAGAACAGTCGTCGAGAAATGTCCTTCCTTTCGAATAACTTTTCAAGTGAATTAAGTCATGATTATCGGAACTCTTAACGACACCTCCATTCTCAATCACCTAAACCCCGTTCTCGCTCAGGCGCTGCAATGGGTGATAGACCATCGTCGTGACACATTCACTCCGGGCCAATCCGTCGAAATCTGCCCAGGCAAAGTTTTCGCGAAATACGAGGCGGCTGCGATGGGCCCAGCGGAAAAGGCTCGTCTCGAAGCCCATCGGCGTTTCATCGACATTCACGTTCCCCTCACTAGTGAAGAGACAATCGGCTGGCGACCTGTGTGCGACCTTAGAAACTGCGTTGCTCCCTACGACGAGGAAGCCGACATAATTTTCTACGGCGATGCCGCGCAGGCCCTTATTCCTGTCCTCCCCGGCCAGTTCGCCATCTGCTTCCCCGAAGATGCCCATGCTCCGAACATCGGCGCGGGTATGCACCGAAAATTCTGTATCAAAATTTCCATTGATATTTGATAAACGTTCTACCAAATAACACTTGCAATCATGAAAAAAGCGTTTTTAGCATTCTTAGCCTTATTCGTATTCATTGTGCTCAGTTCAATGACATTCTCCAACGAGGCTTTGCACTACAAGGTGACTTATAAATGGGGGCTTGTCGACAAGCAGGCGGGCACCGCCGTGCTTTCGATTAAGCCGACCGCCTCAGGCTATGCCACTAAACTTACGGCACGCACCGACCCGTGGGCTGACAAGTTTTACCGTCTTCGCGACACATTGATAGGCTCAACCGACAAAAACCTCAACCCGTCGATTTACACTAAAATCGCTCACGAAAAAGGCAAGTATGATAAGGACATCGTCAAATTCATTCGCTCAGGCTCAAACGTCAAAGGCAAATGCTATCGATACAGAGTCAGAAAGGGCGGGTCAAAGACCGATTCGCTGACACTTAACGCTTCGGGTGTTACCATCGACATGCTGACAGCATTCTATTACATGCGTTCGCTTAACTACGCTAATATGAACGCCGGACAAACGGTTGACCTCAACATTTTTTCAGGAAAGAAGTGTGAACGTCTCCACATCAACTACCGCGGTCGCGAAACGATAGAAATCGGTGACACAAAAGTCTCAACTTACCACATCACATTTACTTTCACTATGGGTTCGAAAAAGAAAACTTCCGACGATATGGACGCATGGCTTTCGATGGACCCGCGGCACATCCCGCTCAAACTCGAAGGCAAACTTCCCGTCGGAAAAGTGCGGTGCTTCTACACGGGAGGGTGATATAGTTTAAAGTAGATAGTTTATAGAATATAGAGGATTGACAACATTTACCATATAATGAAACTTCGCAAGATAATTCTTATGGCAATGGCGATGACTTCGGTTGTCGCCTTCGCAGTTCCTACGCAACTGCATATTAAGGTGGTGGAAACAACCGACTCTCACGGCAACATTTTCCCATACAACTTCATCACACGCCAAGCCGGCAAGGGCGGTCTCTCTCGCGTCAGCACCTACGTCAACTCGCTTCGTGCCCAATCGGGCGACGACTGTGTGATTCTTCTTGACGGCGGCGACAACCTGCAGGGACAGCCTTCAGCCTACTATTACAACGCCATCGATACCGTCTCGGAGCATCTACTCGCCTCCGCGATGAACTATATGCGCTACGATGCTGCCGTAATCGGCAACCACGACATCGAAGCGGGGCACTCCGTCTATGACCGACTGTCGCGTCAATTCTCGTTTCCTCTGCTTGGTGCGAACGTCATCCGTACTAAAACCGGACGTCCCTACTTCTTGCCATATACGATTATCAAACGACAAGGGGTTAAAATCGCGATTATCGGGATCACCACACCGACAATCCCCCAATGGGTGCCGCAAAACCTTTGGGAGGGGATGCGTTTTAACGACATTCAGAAAACCGCAGAATATTGGATTCGGGTTTTGAACGACTTCGACGAAAAGCCCGACATCGTAATCGGTCTGTTCCACTCCGGATTAGAGAATAAGTACAAGTCGCCTTATTATTCCCCCGAGAACGCCTCATTCGACGTGGCTTCGCAAGTGCCCGGATTCGACATCATCTTTATGGGCCACGACCACCAACGCTATAAGGGCTATGTGGATTCATCCGACGGGTCGAGAGTGTTGTTGCTCAATCCGGGTTATAACATTTATAGCGTGGCTGTCGCTGACATCGACCTGACTATCGACAACGGCAAAGTGACGAAAAACGCCATCCTCGGCGAAATCGTCGACCTCGGCGGAACCGCCCCCGACCCTAACTTCAACAACCGCTTCGCAGCCCAATATCAGGCCGTTTCCGACTTCGTGTCAAGAAAGGTCGGCACCTTCGACTGCGATATTTCCACACGCGACGCCTATTTCGGCCCATCGGCGTTCGTTGATTTGCTCCACCAAATCCAACTCGATATCTCCGGCGCCGACATTTCCTTCGCCGCGCCCCTCGCCTTCGATGCCACCATCAAAGCGGGCGACATCTATGTCAGCGACCTGTTCAGCCTCTACCGTTACGAAAACCGACTCTATGTGATGGAACTTTCGGGCAAAGAAATCAAGGACTATCTTGAATATTCCTATTATCTTTGGACCAAACAGATGTATTCGGCCAAAGATAATCTTCTCTGGTTTAAGAACGAAGACCCGTCAACGCACAATTTGCAAAACCTATCGTATAATTTCGACACTGCCGCAGGCATTATATACACCGTCGATGTGACGAAGCCCAAAGGCGAGAAAATCAACATTATCTCGATGGCCGACGGAAAACGCTTCGACCCCACACGCATCTACCGCGTGGCAGTCAACTCATATCGAGGCAACGGCGGGGGCGGATTGCTCACTGACGGAGCAGGCATTTGGAGGTCGATGTTAAAGCGCCGCGTCGTGTCTTCCACCGAACGCGATTTGCGCTACTACATTATGAAACGAATCGAAGAGATGGGCACGGTTTCGCCAAAGCCGCTCAATCAATGGAAATTCATTCCCGAAGAGATTGTCGGTCCCGCAATAGAAAGAAATCGCAAGGACCTCTTCGGCTCTTGAAAATTGCCAATTTTCCCCAAAAATCGGTGGCAAAATGTTAAAAAATCACGAAAAATCGTTAAAATTTTCATTTTTCGTGATTTTTTTTGTTGTAAAGCATTGTTTTTTAAAAAAACTGTTGTAATTTTGCATCGAATTTGAATCAATAATTATTGTTTTACTATTTTTAATCACAAAGAAAATGAAAAAGTTAGTTTTAATCGTTGCTGTTGCTCTTAGCGCATCTTTCTTCGCTTGCAATGAAAACGCAAAGGACGCTGCTGCTGCCGTTGATTCTCTCGCTGCTGCTGCTGACTCTGCTATCGAAGCTGTTGTTGACTCCGCCGCTGCTGCTATCGACTCTGTAGCCGCTGCTGTTGACTCTGCTGCTGCTCCCGCTGAAGAAGCTCCTGCTAAGTAATTAAGCACAAGAAGCAAAGAATTAAGCTGACCACGTGAGTGATCAGCTTTTTTTATGCCCTATTGAATGTGAGCGGTAAACTGCAACTGTATAGGAAACCTTTCGCGAACAAAACATTTTGCAATTTTGGGAGGAAAATATTTTTTGGGGAGTTTCAACCTTCGCTAAAATTTCGTAACTTTGCACTTTAAAACGTACGTTTCCCATTATGAAAGATGATAATATAGACAATCCTACGCCCACCGACGCAGGAGATGGCGCCCCAAAATCGGACAAACCCGCCGATAGCGTCAAACATCGACTTCGCGACATGTACCAGACATGGTTTCTCGACTATGCCTCTTACGTAATCCTTGAGCGTGCCGTGCCCCATATCAACGACGGGCTAAAACCCGTGCAGCGCCGTCTGCTCCACTCGATGAAAACTCTCGATGACGGTCGATTCAACAAGGTGGCTAATATCGTGGGCAACACGATGCAATACCACCCCCACGGCGACCAATCTATCTACGGAGCGCTCGTCACTCTCGGTCAAAAGGAACTTCTTGTCGAGACACAGGGCAACTGGGGAAATGTGCTGACAGGTGCCCCGGCCGCCGCTCCGCGATATATCGAAGGTCGTTTGTCGTCGTTTGCCCTTGACGTACTTTTCAGTCCGAAGGTGACTGAGTGGACGACATCCTACGACGGCCGCAAAAAAGAGCCCGTGACGCTTCCGGCAAAGTTCCCATTGCTATTGGCACAGGGCGTCGAAGGCATTGCCGTTGGCCTTTCGTCGAAGATTCTTCCCCACAACTTCAACGAAATTCTTGATGCGGCTGTGTCGTACTTGAAGGGCAAGGATTTTGTGCTTTATCCCGACTTTCAGGCCACGGGCGGTTTTATTGATGTCAGCCGATACAACGACGGACAGCGTGGCGGTCAGGTAAAAATCCGCGCCAAAATCGAAAAAATCGACAACAAGACTCTCGCCGTCACTGAAATACCTTACGGCAAAACGACATCGACAGTTATCGATTCCATTATCGCCGCTTTCGAAAAAGGAAAAATCAAAATCCGCAACGTTGAGGACGCCACCGCCGAAACGGCAAATATCATCATTCATCTTCAACCGGGCACTTCAAGCGACAAGACTATCGACGCCCTCTACGCTTTCACCGACTGCGAGGTCAGCGTGTCGCCGATATGTTGTGTCATCGACGACGATAAGCCGCAGTTTATAGGCGTGAGCGACGTGCTTCGCCGCAGCGTGGAATCCACTAAGTCCATTTTGCGGAGAGAACTCGAAATCCAGTGCGACGAGTTGCTTGAAATGCTTTTTTTCGCAAGCCTCGAAAAATGGTTTATCGAAAACCGTATCTACAAGGACAAGGGCTACGAACAAGCGATATCGGAAGAAGCCGCCGCCGACCATATTGAATCGCGCCTTGAGCCTTTCAAAAAGAACTTGCTCCGCGAACCTACACGCGACGACATCTTCCGCTTGATGGAAATCAAGATGAAGCGAATCATCAAGTACAATTCTCAGCGCGCCGACGAACTTATTGAATCCTACAAGGAGAAAATCGCCATGCTGGAATACAATATCGAGCATATCGTTGATTTCACAATCGATTGGTATAAAGGCTTGAAGAAAAAATATGGCGATGCATACCCGCGCCGTACTGTTATCCGCGGATTCGATACCATCGTCGCCACAAAGGTGGCTGAAGCCAACGAGAAACTCTACATCAACCGTGAGGAGGGCTTTATCGGCACAGGCTTGAAGAAAGACGAATTCGTCTGCAACTGCTCCGACATCGACGATATCCTCCTTGTCTATAAGGACGGCCGCTATAAGGTGGTTAAGGTTCAGGAGAAGATGTTCGTCGGGAAAAACGTCCTACATTTGGCGGTGTACAAACGCAACGACGAGCGTACCATCTACAATATTATCTATCAAGACGGACGCGGAGGCGCTTACTATCAAAAGCGTTGTTCGGTGACCGGTGTCACCCGCGACCGCGAATACAATTTCACCATGGGCACACCAGGGTCGAGAATCTGCTGGTTCACGGTCAACCACAATGGCGAAGCGGAAGTGGTGCGTGTGGTTTTGAAACCGAAGCCCCGCTTGACGAAACTTCAAATCGACGTGGATTTCAGCCAACTTGCCATCAAAGGCCGCAGCACCCGCGGCAATCTCGTCACCCGTAACGAAGTTCACCGATTCTC
>JAFZPB010000196.1 GCA_017552595.1 Muribaculaceae bacterium | reverse complement strand
TTTCGCAGGGGATTATTGAGTCGCTTCGGCATTCGTGGGCTTCCAGTTGGTATGAATTTAACAACGGCGCGATGGTCTTGCTTGGCGTGCGCCTTGAGCCTGAGGCTCCGTTGGCGGGGAAATATCTCCGCGAGTTGTCGCCCGAGAATCGTATTTGCCATGTCGCGGCAATCCGTCGCTCACAGGTTACGCTAATTCCCAACGGCAACAGCCGCCTGATGCCCAACGATATCCTCTATATCACCACCACTCCGGCAAATGTTGATGAAGTCGCCCGTTTGACAGGCAAAACCTGCCGCGATATTTCACGGGTGTTGATTGCCGGAGGAGGAAACACTGCCGAACTGACGATTGGCGATGCCGCCGGCGAGTTTGAATTCACCGTAATCGACGAAGACATCGAGCGTTGTAAACGGATTATCAATAAGACGCATTTGTGCGACGTGATTCATGGCGAACCCACTGAAATGGATGTGCTTGCCGAGGCTGGAATCGAGAAGGTCGACGCTTTTGTGGCCTTGTCGGAAACCGCTTCCGAAAATGTCCTCGCATGTTTGTTGGCGGCCGACCTCGGGGTGGGGAAAACCATCGCCGAAGTTGACCGAAAGCAGTTGGTCAACCTCGCCGAATCGTTCAATATCGACACTGTCCTTAATCGGCAGATGCTTATGGCGAACGCCATATTCCAACTGCTTATCGACGCAGGCGCCGCGTCGGCAAAATGCCTTGCCCTGCCCGATGCGGAGGTTGTCCGCCTCGAGATTAAAAGCAACTCGCATTTGAACGGCGCTGTGGTGAAAGATTTGCGTCTGCCCGAAGAACTCACTTTCGCCGGATTGATTCGTGACGGAAAAAGTATGCTCGTCACTGGTCAGACCACTTTCCGCGAGGGCGACTCGGTGTTGGTGATGTGTTTTGCGGGGGCTTTACATAAAGCAAGAAAACTTTTCCGATGATATGACGGCGCGGCAGAAAACACTCACGGCGGGCAGGGGCATCAATTTTGCTATGATACTGCGCATACTCGGCCAACTGATGATGGTCGAGGCCGCTTTTATGGTCATTCCGTTGCTTGTAAGTCTCTGCAATGGCGAGGGTGATTGGAAAGCCTTCGCCATAACTGTCGCCATCACCGCTATGACGGGTGCCGCCCTTAATTTCTTAATAAAGCCGCAAAGGAAGCAACTTTATCGTCGCGATGGACTGCTGTTGGCGTCGGTGGCATGGGTGGCGTTTTCAATTTTCGGGATGTTGCCCCTGCTGATGTGTGCGACGCCGCTGAATGTTAGCGAGGCGTTTTTCGAGGCCATGTCGGGCTTCACCACTACAGGCGCCACTGTCATCCGTGACGTGGAGAGTTGTAGCCATGGCATTTTGGTATGGCGGGCCCTTACGCAGTGGGTGGGCGGACTTGGCATCATCATCTTTACGCTTACCTTTATTCCCGCGCTGAACAACAGTGGCAGCCTCATAATGTTTCACGCCGAATCGACCGGCATAACCCATGACAAACTCGGGGCTCGTATATCCCGCACGGCCAAGATTTTATGGGGACTTTACACTTTCTTCACCGTAGTCCTTATATTGTTGCTTTGGCTTGGCCCGATGAATTTTTTCGACAGCGTTTGCCAAAGTTTTACGGCAATTTCAACCGGCGGTTTTTCGACGAGAAACGACAGTATCGCGGCATTCAATTCGCCCTATGTAAAGATGGTGCTCACTGTCTTTATGTTCCTCGGTGGTGTCAGTTTCAGTTTAATCCTCACCACGGCAAAGAAAAGAGGTCGTGGATTTTGGCGTAACGACGTGTTAAGGGCCTATGTTGTTATAATTCTCCTTTTCTTCATCGGCGTAGTGGTAGCGATTATTGCCAAGGGCAGATACACCGGATGGCAGAGTGTCACTGTCGATCCATTGTTCCATATCGTTTCGGCAATCACGTCAACCGGCTTCAGTGCCGGCGACTGGGAGGGGTGGGGCTTCTTCGTGCTGACGCTAACCTTCCTCATGATGTATATAGGTGCTTGTGCGGGTTCCACCACTGGCGGCGCAAAGGTTGACAGAATCTTATATCTGTTGAAGAATTTTGTCTTTGTGGTCAAACGCTACATCCGTCCGCGCCTACTTCGCTCAGTGAGCGTGAATGGGCAGATAGTCGATAACGAGAAGGGCTCCGAGATATTTGCGTTCCTCGCCATCTACACTTTACTGATAGTTTTCGGCGGTTTAGTGTTAGTGGCGCAGGGCTTCCCCATCGTCGACGGCTTTTTCTCGTCGTTTTCATGTGTCTCGAATAATGGCCTCGGTGCGGGAGTGACGGGTATCACCGGTTCTTACGACTTCCTGCCGTCATCAGGCTTGTGGATTATGTCGTTGTTGATGCTCGCCGGCCGTCTTGAAATCATCACAATCATCTCCCTGTTCGTTCCCTCATTCTGGCGAAAATAACTTTATATTTTTCGCCGACGTGGGACACTTTGGGACAGTGGGACACTTTCTGCTTTTGTCGAATAAACAATTGAAACACAATAACTTTGGTCACGAAAAAAGTGTCCCACTTGAAAATGGGACACTTTGTTATGAGTCAACTTTTTTCAGGCAAAGACATCATTTTCCCAAAAACAATTACAACACTTTTACTGATTTTATCTTTTCAAGATAATTGGTTGGTGTTTATGGTGTTTGCCCGTAAACAAGTTTACGTGATTTGCCACCAACACCAACCGCCCTGCATTTCATGCGCTGAAATCAGTAAAAGCGAAAACATAAAAAAAGGCGTGAGTCAGGTTATAAGATACTCAAGTTTCTAACGTCCCGATTTTTATTTCATGTTTTTGCTTGGAAGTGCTGCCAGCCGAAGGCTGTTCCGCGACATCGGTCAAGGGCTGTTATGCTCGCATATATAGAACTTGAGCGAATGACATGGAATAGGCTCGTAGAGCCGACAGCACTTCCAAGTGTTTTTTATTGTTTTTGTT
>JAFZPB010000195.1 GCA_017552595.1 Muribaculaceae bacterium | reverse complement strand
TATGAACGAGGTGACGGTCCGCGTGAATCTCAGCCGTGCAAGAAAGAAAATCAGAGATATTTATAATAACAAACAGCCACGATAAAATGAAAACGATTGACAATAATATGAGCCTCAACGCTCTTGAGAACTTAATTGACCGCTACTTCGACGGTGAGACTACCGTCGAGGAGGAATCGGCGCTCCGCTCCTGGTTGGCATCGACCTCGCTCGAATCTGCGAAAATCGACGAGGCGAAAGCCGTCATGGGCTTTTTCGCCGCTCAACGTGCCAAACAAAAGGCGTCGCCGAAACGCCGCAACGCGATTCCCCTGGTACTGAAAGTGGCGGCGGCAGTGGCTCTCGTCGTTGCTGTTGGTCTCCCGTTCTTGTTAAAAGACGATGTTTCGACGGATTGCTACGCCTATATCAACGGCGAACGGATTACCGTCGTCGATGAGGTGGAAAATATGATGATTGACCAGATGTCGTCGTTGTCGGGTGCTGTCGAATCCGACGACCCGATTTCCGACCAACTCGCGGCTTTCGCCGAAGCGATGGGGGAATAATAAAGTTTAAAGAGGAAAGTTTAAAGTTGAAAGGATAAAGATTAAAGATTATATTTTGCAACTTGAAAAATGATATAACTATGAGACGTGTTTTGTTAACAATGATAGTCGCCGTTCTCGCCGCCGCGCAGGCTTCGGCCCAGAATCCGCTCAACATCGACAAGGTGTTCGAGGGCGACTTGGCGAAATCGAAAAATGCCATTGAAATACTGGTGACTGGCGAGCGTGCCAATCGCATTGAACTCACCACTTATCATAGCCTCGCCGTCGAAAACGAACCCTCCGCCGCTGCAATAATAGAGCGTGCTGTGGCCGCCGACGGGGCGAAGGCTCTCGACAAAGAGGTGGAATATCGCGGCAACCACATCTATTTCGGATTCTATACCCTCCCGACAATCAAGGTCAACGACAAGCCGATGTGCCGCTATATCATGTACCTCAATCAGAATCTTGCGTCGAAAAAGCCGACGGACAAGGTGACACTCGTCTATATCGAGAGTCATCGCGACGCTCACTACGTAAAGAGTCTTATTGCTAAAAACAAATAGAATCAAACAATTAAAACAAATATAAGTCATGTACAGGAAAATTACATTTGCCATCGCCGTTTCATTCGCGATGATTTCATCGGCTGCCGAACAGGCCGACACGGTGAAAGTGATTAAAAATCCCAACAATGTGGTGATTACCGAAAATCCCAAAGGCGTCAGAATCGACGTGACCGGAAACGAGGCGGATTCGGTATATCATTATTCGTATGAGAGCCACCACTCGTCCGACACCAAGGTAAGCACACGCCAGTCGGAAGAGCGCGCGCTCGATTGGAACATAGAGATTCCGTTCCGTCACGACGACAAGGGCCACCTAAAGCCGGAGAAGAAATACTCGTTCGACCTTTCCACGTCGGGATTGTATATCGGCTGGGGGTGGAACAACGTCGATAAGGCGTTCCCCGATTTTCGCGACAATATCGGCCATGAATACGAAGTCGGTATTCTAAACCTCTTGGCCTTGGGCTTTAACGCTCGTGGCAACCGCCTCACATTGGGCTTCGGTATGGAATATCGCCGTTATCACATCCGCCATTTCAATCTCGACCGCACTCCCGAAAATGTGGTGGTGATGACGGATTTCCCTGAAGGCTCCACAAAGTCGAATGCCAACGTCAAGGCTTTCTCGCTCCAGTTTCCGTTGATTTATCATCGCTATTTGCCCAAAAGATGGTCAGTTATGGCGGGCGGCATAATGAACGTCAACACAGGTTGCCGCCTCTCGACGGAGTATAGCCTCGACGGACGGGATTACTCTGTGCAAATGCGCCATTTGCAAAAGCGCGATGTCACATTCGACGTGATTGGCGGCATTCAGTACAATGGTCTGGGAATGTATGTGCGCTACCGTCCGCAGGGATTGTTCAAAGATGGTTATGGCCCGAAAATGTCGACGATTTCGATGGGCTTCGGAATAGCCTTCTAAAACGCATCCACTCCAGTTAATTAAAGTTAAAAATCACCCCTAAAGGTTAAAAAATATTTAATTTTCTCAAGGCGAATAACATTAAAAAGCCATTCAGTTGGCAGTAAGCCGAAAATTTAGTAAATTTGCAACGCAAAACCGAATCGGAGGAGGCAGGTGCTTCCTCCGATTTTTATGATAGAAGTTTAACTGAACTAAACAATAGATCTAACAGGCAGATAAAATGATAGATATTCAACTGCTTAGAGACACCGTCGAAGAGTCGATTGCCAACACCGACATCTTCGTTGTCGATATCCGTGTGGGTGCGGGCAACTCAATCGTTGTCGAACTTGACAGCGACACTTATCTCGACCTTGACACCTGTGCCGCCGTCACTCGCCGCATCGAAGAAGTGTTCGACCGCG
>JAFZPB010000194.1 GCA_017552595.1 Muribaculaceae bacterium | reverse complement strand
TCCGATAAAATGTGTACCTTTGTTCATCGTTATATATGTTTTGTGGTAAAAACAAAGGTAACGAAAAAGGTCGAGTTCCATGCAAGGGTCTCGACCTTAATTTATGGGACGATTAAAAACTTTTAGCGGACAGCAATAAAAGAAATTATACTTCCGAGGTTTGCATTATTGTTAATAGCGTATTGCTCATGCAACTGGCTTTTTATCTGATATGGATATAGTTTGCTATTTTGATTTGAATTTGCTTTTTTTGCCATAATTTATTTTTTTTAATGTTTAATAAAATATTAATGTCGGGGTTTTTGCGTCGCTGTGGAGCCATTGACGCAAAAAAATGGGCCTTCTGACTTCCTTAAGTCTGAAGGTCCTGCATTACCCTGAATGTAAGAAAGAAAAGAAGGCCCATCATATAGCACGGGCATATCGCCACGAATGACGAGCATGCGCATCGAGCACTATATGGGACATTTCCTTCGCTTTCCGCCCATTCGATAGAATTTTGCAGGTTCTCAGACAGACGTTTTGCCGGAAAAGTCTTACAATATGTCACGGAAAACCGTCGGTTCTCACGTGTTGCAAATTTAGTCATAATATTCATAATTTGCAAATTATGGGCCTTCTTTTTCTTTCCGCGACAAATTTAGCGAAACGGTTTTGATTACGTTTGGTCCACTTTGGTCCTTATTGGAAAACCCTCCGACTTTTCCCAATAATAAGCATTTTTGGATAACTTGCATAAACTTATGCCACCTGATAAACAAAAACAACAAAAAGGCAAAAAGACAAAAGGACTGATGGCTCCGCTTAAGACTATGAGAATAGCGCGCTACGCGCGGACTCACGAAGTGACGATGACCAACGGGAACCCGAAGGGCTAGCGAAGCGCAGTAAATTTCTCAAAAATTATTTTCAAATTAAAACATGAAGTTAAATAATTTGAAGGCAATTCTGAATAATTTCCCGCCATAAGCGGCTTGAAACTTGAGCGCCACCTAATGAAGAAAAACAATAAAAACACTTGGAAGTGCAACCGACTCTATGAGCCTATTCCAAGCCATCCGCTCAAGTTCTGTTTATGCGAGCATAACAGCCCCTGACCAATGTCCAAGAACAGCCTTTGGCTGGCAGCACTTCCAAGCAAAAACATAAAAAAAGAAATGTTGTAAGTCATAACGGCAGTTTTTTGTGCGATTAAACAATATGCTTTGTGCTGTTATTTATAATCTAACCCGCGCCGTTTTTTTATTTTTTTTGCTTTTACTGATTTCAGCGCATGAAATGCGGCGGTTGGTGTTGGTGATAAATCACGTAAACTTGTTCACGGGCATGCACCATAAACACCAACCAATTATCTTGAAAAGAGGAAATCAGTAAAAGTGTTTTAATTGTTTTTGTGAAAATGAAAACACGGGAATTTACTCATTCTATTGAGCAAAATGAATTATTATGCACAAACGCACTGAATATAAGGTAATTGCCATCACACAAAGTAGTGGATTTCCTTTTTATATTTTTATTCTTCTTTTTTGGCTAGAATGAAACTAATGTTGTGGTAAAATTGGCTGGTAGGATTTTTTTTACTACTTTTGTGCAACATTTTAAAAACATCTATCTAATTCGACTTATACATGAATTTTATTGAAGAATTGAAATGGCGCGACATGATTCACACTATCATGCCTGGCACCGAAGAACAACTCGCCAAGGAGATGACCACCGCCTACCTCGGCATCGACCCCACAGCCGACTCGCTTCACATCGGGCACCTCGTGGGTGTGATGATTCTTAAGCACTTCCAACGCTGCGGACATAAGCCCATCGTCCTCGTCGGAGGCGCTACGGGTATGATTGGCGACCCTTCGATGAAAAGCCAAGAACGCAAACTCCTCGACGAAGCCACCCTTCGCCACAATCAAGAGGCTATCAAACGCCAACTCGCCCACATCATAGACTTCGACTCCGACGCGCCCAACCGCGCCGAACTCGTCAACAACTACGACTGGATGAAGGATTTCTCTTTCCTCGATTTTATCCGCGACGTTGGCAAACATATCACGGTCAACTATATGATGGCCAAGGACTCGGTAAAAAAACGTCTTTCGGGCGAATCGCGCGACGGTATGTCGTTCACCGAGTTCTCCTACCAACTCGTGCAGGGCTACGACTTCCTGACGCTCTACAAGGAGAAAAACTGCCGACTCCAACTCGGCGGCTCCGACCAATGGGGCAACATTACCACAGGCACGGAACTTATCCGCCGCACTCTCGGAGGCGAAGCCTACGCCCTCACCTGCCCGCTTATCACCAAGGCCGACGGCACGAAATTCGGCAAAACCGAATCGGGCAACGTGTGGCTCGACCGCCGCTACACTTCGCCATACAAGTTCTACCAGTTCTGGCTCAACGTTAGCGATGAAGACGCCGCTCGCTATATCAAGATTTTCACGTTCCTCACGAAAGAGGAGATTGAAGCCCTCATCGCCGAACAGGCTGTCGACCCAGGTCTGCGCCCCCTCCAACGCCGTCTCGCCAAGGAAGTCACCTGTATGGTCCACAGCGAAGCCGACTACGAAGCAGCCGTCGAGGCGTCGCAAATCCTCTTCTCGAAGAACGCAGCCGAGACGCTCCAGCACATCGACGAGCAGACGTTGCTCGACGTGTTTGAAGGCGTACCCCGCTTCGACGTGGCTCTTGACGACATCAACGCCGGTATCGGCCTCGCCGACCTCTTGACCGAGAAAGCCCCCGTGTTCCCATCGAAAGGCGAACTACGCAAATTGGCTCAAGGCGGCGGCTTCTCAATCAACCGCGAGAAGGTTGCCGACGTTTATGCTCCAGCATCGCCCGCCATGCTCCTAAACGGCAAATATATCCTCGTACAGAAAGGCAAGAAAAACTACTTCCTTCTGACAGCGAAATAAATTGTTTCACATATACTAAAAAATTCCGTAGCCCTGTGGCTTACGGAATTTTTTTTACTATTCTACTCCAGATTTTCCTTAAAAATTCGGAACTATACTCCGAATTTTATGAAATATTCGGAGTAAACCGCCAGGCGGCAGATTATCTCACAAGCACTTTGCGGGCGGTGCCGTCGGAATATAGGACGATGTTCACGCCCTTTTGGGGCTGAGCGAGGCGTCGGCCTTCGATGTCGAAGCGAGCCAACTCGCGGGCGTCGGGGTCGATGGCGGTTGATTCAACGGCACCCGGGCCAGACTCTCCCGAGAAAAAGGCAAGCGCAGGATAAGCGAAAACTGCCGTCGAGATATATTTCACCGACGAGGGGATAATCACAAGACAGCAATATTGCGAGCCATTGAATTCCGAACTGTTGAAATAGTCCTTGCTTTCGGGGCTGAAGAACATTCCCGCGGGCATAATTTCGCAGCCAGAGGGAATCTGTATAAGGCGATAAGTGAAATAGTCAAGGTCGGAAGGCTTGTCATAAGTGAATGCGTCGGTGAACATGCGGCGACGCAGATTGCCGACCTTTACGAGCGTTTTCATGTCGGACGTATAGATGTTGCCGTCCTTGCAGGTGAAGCCCGTAGGGCTATAAAAATAGCCTTTTTCGGTGATACAATCCTGTGCCGAAGCGGCAAGGAAAGAGATTCCCACGAAGATGGCAAAAACAAAGAGTCGAAGTCGATTTATCATAGCGGTATTATTTTATTTGTTGCAAAGATAGTTATTTTTCTCGTTTAGTCAAAAAAATGGGAATATTCTTGCGAAAAAGCGGTAAAATATTTGGACAATTCGAAAAAGGATTGTAATTTTGCAGTCGCTTTAGGCGATAGAGCCTGAGCGATTAAGGATTGTCCTCTGGTATAACGGCTATTACGTCAGATTTTGGTTCTGAAGACCGGGGTTCGACTCCCTGGAGGACAACACAAATAGAAAGCGACTGGATTTCAGCCGCTTTCTATTTTTTAGCAAATCCTGATTTGTTAAATCAAACCCGGCTTCAGTTGGCCGTCGGGATAGACAAACCATCCGCGGCTGAACACATAGCCTCCGCCGACATATTGTTTCAACAAGGCCTTAATTTCGGAGCCTTTTTTAGTGACAGAACCCGTTGAATCCTCGTTAGGACCACTGAGAGCCACTTCGTTGCCGTCTTTGTCATAGCCACGAATCACGCCGCGGACAACATATCCAAGCGTATAGTTGGCTTCGCCGTCATAGGTCGGATTTTCCACCATCGACAACTTGGCCTTCAAACCGAAACGCGCAGGCATGATGTTGCTCGTGGCTGTCGGCAAGTTCAACTCAGTCTGAGTGCCCGCCATATCGGCATGGGCGAAATCGGTCGAATTGTTGTCGGCCATATAGTCGATGTGGATTACCAAAAAACGGAGTACATCGGGGGTAACGCTAATGTAGTAGTCGGCAGTGGCCGATGCCACTTTTGCCTCGCCCGGATTGTCGGGCTCGTCGCCGCCGCAACCCCACGTCATCATTGTCAGGGCTACGCAGCCAAGCAATAAACTGATTTTCTTCATATTTCAATAAGCCGAAACGATAATTTTGCCTTTCTTGTCTATGGAATTTGAAGTCGAGAAATATTCGCCATTTTCGACATCCTTTTCGAGCACCGATTTAATCTTGTCGGCCGTGACGACAGTGGAGAAAATGCCGCCGTCGACCTGCGGGCAATTCTGAACCACAGCGCCTTCATTGTCATAACTGACCGCCGACACGGTATATGTCAACCGCAGAGTGTAGGAATCTTTAGTCAATGCCGATTCGTTGACCGACAAAACGAGCAGTTTCATTCCGAAAGCGGCGGGAAATTTCGTAAATTTCGCCGATTGGGAAAATTTAGTGCCGACATCGCTAACGGTTTTCTGCTCGCCTTCGTCGCCGACATACTGGATTTTCATATTCAGCACGTTGACAAGGTCGGCGGATATTTCAATCGAATAGTTCACATCCACCTGAGACACATCTTTTGGCGCAGGTTCGTCGCCGCAGCCCCAACATAACACCGTAAGGGCCACAGCCGACAACGCTGTCAGAAGAGATTTATTAATCATTTAGTAATCAGCCCTTATTTACCTAATGTGACAATATTGCCGTCTTTGTCGATGTCGGTAAATGAAGAGAAGAATACGGGGTCTTCATTAACGTACTTATCAAGCAGTTTGTCCACATTTGCCTTCGAGCATGGGGTGGTTTTCGTCTTGTAATAGTACCCTGGCAAATCATGGAGCAATTCGCCGCTCTTGCTGTAGATTTTAACATCGATTTTAGCAATAAAGCCAAATGAGTAAGAGTCCTTTGTCAAAACGACATCAGATTTTTTGTTCTTAGCCATTAAATCAAAGCCGAATTCGGTGGGGAAAATTGTGAAAACAATCTTCTCTCCAAGATTGGGAGCACTGACTATAAATGACTGTAATTCGCCTTTCTCGTCACGGTAATGACATTGAGCGTCAAGCAAATCAATTAAATCTTGTGTAACTTGAAGTGAATACGTAACCTCATAACGACCTACACTCTTATCATCTACAGGTTCGTCATTGTCACCACAGGAGGGCAGACTAATTCCGCATAATGCGAAAACTAATAACGCTAAAACAGTTTTTTTCATAATGTTTGCGAATTATAGTTAATAATTGATGTAAATATATTGCGTACAACGAATTGATTTTGAGTCCTTTCCTAACAAAACTCAGCAAAGCGATTATTCAATCATTTTGGGCTATTTGTCTGACTCAACTATTTTGCCCTCCGCGTCAACTTGGGTAAACGAAGCGAAGATAGGACCGCTGTTGACAAGTCGGTTAAGTTCGGTTTCGACATGAGTCTGCGAACAAGGAGTAGTCTTTGATAAGTAAGCGTATTTTTGATACTCTCTGAGCAATTTACCACTCTTGCTGTAGATACCAATTTTAAGATAAGCCGTAATTCCGAATGAATAAGAATCTTTAGTAAGTTCAACGTCGGGCTTTTTGCTCATTGCCTCAACGCTAAAGCCGAACTCGGTAGGGAATTTCGTGAAAATAAATTTATCGGACATGCTTTGTGGAACGACAAAGTGGCAAAATTCTCCGTTTTCGTTGCAGAAATCGCCCTCCATATTGAGCAAATCGCACATGTCGGAAGTTAACTCGCAGTTATAAGTCACTTCGTAGCGACCGATGCTATTATCTTCAGGTTCGTCGTTGTCGCCACACGAGGGCAGACTAATTCCGCATAATGCGAAAACTAATAATGCTAAAACAGTTTTTTTCATAACGTTTGCGAATAATAGTTAATAATTTGTGCAAATGTAGCAATTTTATCCTGTATGACAAAATGATTTCGTATCTTTGCCTAACAAAACTTAGCAAAGCCTAAAAAATGACCTTCCGAAATAAAATCATCGCCGCCATAGCCGCCGTGACACTTGCCATTTCCGCGACTTCGTGTAGCGGCAAGCCCGAAGTGCTCGAATCCGTTCCATCGACAGCCACAACCGTGGTCAGCGTCGACCTCGAACGATTTCTCACAGAAGCGGGCTGCACCGTCAACGACGAAGGAATCATCCTTTCCGACGACCTGCGCGAAGCCCTCGACTCCGCCGAAAATTCTTCCACCAAGGCGCAAATAGACGCCCTACTCCACATTAAAGGCCTCGACCTCAAAACCGCCACTTATTTTGAACAAAAGGACCTCGAAGGCGGCTTGATTGTCATCGTCGCCGATGATGAAGACAAAGTGGTCGAATCCCTATCCGACAAGGCCTTGAACCTCGAGAAAGGCGAGGACGACGGATTCGTCACATTCACCAATATCCCCGAACGCACTGCCACAATCGCCATCGACGACAACCGCTGTTGGTTGGCCGGACTTGCCCCCGATGCGGCAATTTCAATCATCAAAAAAGCCCGACGCGCGGCAAAGAAAGAGTCGATAGCCACCGTTGGGTGGAAAGCCGATGCGCTCTCGAAGGACGCCGCCCTCAATGCCATCGTCGATGTCGGTGACAAATTCTACGACATTTTCGGCGACGAAGCCTATCGCACCGCATTTGCCTGCATCACATCGGGCGAAGGCGAATCCGTGCTCGACATAAAAGCCCACATCGTCAACGCCGACGGCGACAAACTCGACATTCTCCCATCGCTCGGCACAATCGACCCCGACTTCCTCCGTTTCTTCTCATCGCGCCACAACACCGTGATTGCGTTTGCAATAGCCGACGATTTCAACTGGGACAATATGCTCAAATCGGAAGGAAAATCGATGGCGTCGGCCGACAAAATCTTCCTCTCGACAATGGAAGAGCATCTCCGCAACATCGACGGCACTGTAGCCGTGGGCCTGAACATCGACCTTGACAACCTCTCGCCCGAGAAACTCGACTTCTGCGTGGCGGCAAAAATGAAACAAGGCGGAGCCGACGGCGTTATCAACAAAATACGCGAAATGGCTGCAGATGTTAAGCAGACGCTTACCGAGCGCGACGGATTTCTCTTTCTTCCGATGGAAGAACGAACCCTACGAATCGGCAAAGCCGATAACTATCTCGTTCTCACCACCGACGCCGGTGTTTCCGCCGAGCCGTGCACAATAAATGCCGACACATTCAAAGGGAAAAGCGCCGTGATTGCCGCCTCGGGAATCCACGTCAACCCGACGCTCGATTTCGTAATCTCCGCTACTACTGACGAAGCCTCGCTCGACCTATCCATTGACAAGACTCGCCAAGGCGCTCTCGCCAAACTCATCAAAATAATCATAAAAGAGTCGAAAAACCAGTCCGACGCTTTGCAAAGTCTCCTGAAACGGGGCGACGACGATTTTAGCGAAGATAATTACGATAATCTCATCGAATTTTAGTAGTTTTGCACTCTAAATAGAACACAATGAATCGAATCGAACTGAAGAATCTGCTTCCCGACGTGTTCCGCGGTGCCGAAAAAGAGCCCCCCGTGAGCCTGTCGGAATTGTGGCTTCGCGATTTTGCCTTCGAAAAGGGGCAGACCTATCTTATCGTCGCCGAATCAGGCACGGGAAAATCGTCGCTCTGCAGTTACATTTACGGCAACCGGCACGACTATCAGGGACGAATCCTGTTCGACGGAATCGACTCCCGACGCAACGGCATAGCCCGATGGAGCGAAATCCGCCGACGCGAAATCGCCCTGCTACCACAGGAAATGCGACTTTTCCCCGAACTTACGGCGATGGAAAACATTCTTCTCAAGAACAATCTTACCAACCATAAAACCCGCGCTGAAATCGAAGAAATGATGCGTCGCCTCGAAATTGCCGATAAAATCGATTCGCCAGCGGCAATCCTCTCCGTCGGACAGCAACAGCGTGTCGCAATCATTCGCGCCCTCTGCCAACCCTTCGATTTTCTCATCCTCGACGAGCCTGTCAGCCACCTCGACGCACGCAACAACGCCACCGTCGCCGCTCTCGCCGCTGAAGAAGCCAAGGTACAAGGTGCCGCAATCATCGCCACATCTGTCGGCAACCACCTCTCAATCGATGCCGACGTGACCATTCATCTATAAAACAATCAACAAACGACCAATATGACACAAATTTCCGACCGACTTTTGAGAATGGCACAGTCAGCCACCCTCGCAATGTCGCAAAAAACAGCCGAACTACGCGCCGCAGGCGTAGATGTGATTAACCTTTCAGTGGGCGAGCCCGACTTCCCCACTCCCGATCACATCAAGGAAGCCGCCAAGCGCGCCATCGACGATAATTTCTCATTCTACACTCCCGTTCCGGGCTATCTGTCGCTGCGCAAGGCCATCGCCAACAAACTCCGCAACGAAAACGGCCTCGAATATGCCCCCGAGCAAATCGTGGTTTCGACAGGCGCCAAGCAGGCTCTCTGCAACACCATCCTCGCCACCATCAACCCTGGCGACGAAGTGATTGTGCCCGCTCCGGCATGGGTGAGTTACGTCGAAATGGTAAAACTCGCCGAAGGCATCAACGTGATTGTCCCCGCCACCATCGAACAGGACTTCAAAATCACGCCCGACCAACTCCATAAAGCCCTCACTCCGCAAACGCGAATGATTATCCTTTGCTCGCCGTCGAACCCCACCGGCAGCGTCTATACCCGCGACGAACTAAAAGCCCTTGTTGATGTTCTCGTCGATTGGCCCGACGTGATTGTCCTCGCCGACGAAATCTACGAACACATCAATTTCACTGGCTCGTTCACGTCGCTCGGCTCATTCCCCGAAATCGCCGACCGCACAGTCATCATCAACGGCGTGTCGAAAGCGTATGCCATGACGGGATGGCGTATCGGCTTTATGGCGGCTCCTCTCGCAATAGCCAAAGCCGCCACCAAACTCCAAGGCCAATACACATCAGGAGCCTCGTCAATTGCACAAAAAGCCGCGGAAGAAGCCTATGTGGGCAGTCAACAATGCGTCGAAGATATGCGTCAGGCATTCCTTCGCCGCCGCGACCTTGTGGTGGAACTCGCATCGAAAATCGAAGGTTTCAAGGTGAACTGTCCGCAAGGCGCATTTTACCTTTTCCCCGATGTCAGCGCACTTTTAGGTAGCCGCTATGGCGACAAAACAATCGCCACATCGGCCGACCTCGCCATGTTCCTTCTCGAAGAAGCACATGTCGCCACCGTCGATGGCGCGGCATTCTGCCTCCCCGGATATATCCGTCTATCCTACGCCACCTCCGACGACAACCTTCGCGAAGCGCTCCGTCGCATCGCCGAGGCCGTCAAAAAATTACAAAAATAACCCCCGAACAACTCCTAATTCCTAATTCTCAACTTCCATGTCGCTCGTCTGGAAACTACTTCGCCGCAACATCAGCGCGGGCCAACTTGTAGGCTATGCGCTCGCCAACCTCGTGGGACTGACGATTGTCCTGACCGCCATCCAGTTCTACCGCGACATCTCCACCGCCCTCGACGATGAAGACACATTCGTCACGAAAGACTATATCATCATTTCAAAGAAAGTGTCGAGTCTTGGCGGACTGCTCGGCAAGAAGGTCACATTCTCGAAAGGCGAAGTCGAGAATCTAAAGGCGCAAAAATGGGTAAGAAAGACAGGCGCTTTCACCGCTGCGGGTTTCAATGTGGCGGCATCGCTCGAAATGGGCGGTCGCGGGGTTTCGACATGGATGTTCTTCGAATCCGTTCCCGACGAGTTTTTCGACGTCAAACCGAAAGGCTGGGGATTCGACCCCTCACGTCCACGCATTCCCATCATCATCTCGAAGGACTATCTCTCGCTCTACAACTTCGGTTTTGCCGCCTCGCGCGGAATGCCGCAAATCAGCGAATCGATGGTGGGAATGATTCCGCTGACAATCTCCCTCAGCGGCAACGGCAAACAGGAGTATTTCCCGGCGAAAGTCGTCGGTTTCTCATCAAGATTGAACACTATTGCCGTGCCGCAGTCGTTTATGGAATGGGCGAACGAACGCTTTGCCGACCGTCCAATTCCCGATCCCTCAAGGCTTATCATAGAAGTCAATTCGCCGGGCGACCCCGCCATCGACCAGTATTTCGCCGGCCGCGGTTATGAAGTGGCGGGCGACAGGCTCAACAACGGCAAAATGGCATATTTCCTCTCAGTGATGACGGGCATTGTCGTCACCGTTGGCGTGATTATCAGTCTTTTGGCTTTCTTCATCCTCATTCTCAGCCTATACTTGTTGTTGCAGAAAAACCGCGACAAACTCCGCGACCTGATGCTCCTCGGCTACACTCCGCGACAAGTCGCCGCAAACTACCGCAACATCGTCGTCATAATCAACATCTTGGTGCTGGCACTTTCCGTCGCCCTGATGCTTCTCGGCCGCACATTCTGGAGCAGCGCCTTCGAAGAAATGGAAATGGACCTCGCATCGACTTGGCCCACAATTCTCATCGGCTTTGCCATCATGGCTACCATCACCGTCTGCAGCATATATGCGATATCCCGCAAAATCACCCGACTTTTTTAACACGTCAATATGAGAAAAATATTTTTCGCAGTTCTATTCCTGGCGGCAACCATAGCCACTAATGCTCAATTGCTTTGGAAAATCGACGGCAACGGAGCAAAACAGCCGTCATATGTTTTCGGCACCCACCATCTCGCCCCCGTCTCGCTAATCGACAGCGTCGCAGGCTTGAAAGATGCCATAAAAGCATCGAAAATCTACTACGGCGAATTGGATATGAGCAATTTCGACATGCAGAAGTTGCAAGTAATGACTATGCAGAAAATCTATCTGCCCGAAGATTCCACTTGGAACGTCATATTCACCCCGCAGGAACTCGCATTCATCGACTCAATCATCCCTTCCCAAGCGCCGATGCCACCCACCACAAAACGGCTCGAGAGGATTTCCCCCGCTTTTTTCGACGCGCAATACGCGATTCAAAGAGCGATGCAATGCTTGCCCGATTTCGACATCAACAAGCAACTCGATAAGACCATTTTCAGCATCGCAAACGAACAAGGAATTGAGTCACGGGGATTCGAAACCAACGAATTTCAACTTGAAGTTGCCTATGGTGCGCCTCTGCGTCAACAGGCTGAAGAACTCCTTGCCGACCTGCGAAACCCCGACGCCGATAGCGAGATTAAGGAAATGTGCGACATTTATATGCGCCAGGACTATCCCGCTCTCGAAAAATTCACTGAAAAAGTTCGCGAAGGCGAGGTTTTTCAGCGGGCTTCCGAGCGTCTAATCTACAGCCGCAACGAGAATTGGGCCGACCAACTGAAAGCGGTTCTGCCCGAAGGCGGAGTATTTATAGCAGTCGGGGCCGGACACCTTCCGGGCAAACGCGGATTGCTTAACCTTCTTCGAGAACAAGGCTACACTGTCACGCCCGTCGAATGACACGCCCCACCGTCTATATCACCGACCTTGACGGCACGCTTCTGAACTCCGAAGGACGCGTCAGCGAAACTACCGCCAAAATCATTTCCGACTTATGCCGGCAAGGGGTGAAAATCACCATCGCCACCGCACGGACAATCGCCACCGTCAGCCCAATGCTCGCCGACATCGATTTCGGCGACAATCCTCCGAAATGGGTGCTCGTGACCGGAGCGATGACCTACGACCCGAAATCCGGTCATGCCGACTTCACTCCGCTTGCAATCGACGACTGCCTACTGCTCGACGAAGCATTCGCCCGTTATGGTCTCAATCCTTTCGTCTATACCGCAAAAAACGGCGAACGAATCCACGTCGATGTCTATCACACACCGACTCTCACCGAAATAGAACGCAATTTCTATGAGCAACGCAGCGAATTGATTCTCAAAACTTTCCACTTTGATGACAGTCCCGAAAAATTTTGGCTTGAAATACCCGCTGCCGACGTGAATGCCGCCCCGTTGCTATATCTCGGAATGGGCTCGCCCGACGACATTTTCCCGCTTGCCGACCACCTTCGTCAAATCGGCCGATTCTACGTCTCGGCATATATCGACACCTATGACACAGCCAACGCGTATATCGAAGTTTTCGACAGCGGAGTGTCGAAAGCCAATGCCATTATCCGCGAATTTGGCGACTATCGAAAAGTGGTATTCGGCGACAACCTCAACGACATAGAAATGCTACGCGCCGCCGAAGTGGCAGTAGCCGTCAAGAACGCCGTCGATGAGGTAAAAGCCGTCGCCGACATCGTCATCGGCACAAACGACTCCGACGCCGTCGCGCGCTTTATTCTCAATGAGGAGGCAGG
>JAFZPB010000193.1 GCA_017552595.1 Muribaculaceae bacterium | reverse complement strand
CGGGGTGGGAAGGCGCATTGGATGCGGCCGTACATGGTAACAATCCGGTCATTGTGATTACTACAAAGAGCATGCACAGAATTCTTTTCATTTTAACAATCTCTGTCGTTTCCATCGCAAACTGATTGTCTCTTGAGCCAATAGTATGTATTCTTTCTATATCCAAAGAAGGAGAAAAAGATTAACGAATAATCGTCTGTTTGTCCAAGATAAGTCCAATCATCGCTTATGTTAGTTGTGAAAATTTCAATTGGACCGATTTTCCGAGTAGTCTGAAACCAGTGTTTTATCTTTGAAGGGACTGCAATGATGTCGTATTCCCATTTGTTCTTAAGTTCGCACATCGAAGGTCTTCTCAACACCACATCGTAAAAGAATGTTCCGCCAGCGGCTGCTATAACCATTGATCGCGTAGCCACTTCCATAATCTCCCATCCCATTTTTCCAAGGTGATTCAGAAAAAGAAGAGTCCCTGCAAGACTTTTAGGGCCTAATGCTTGCGCGGGAATACTGAAAACCTTGAATTCAGTTTTAGCGTTTTCAATTTGACTGCCATTCATTAATTTGACCTCCTTTACTTGTCTCTCCACTCCAGTTCCATCCAACTCCCATAAGCCCGTTCTGTATTCATCGGACTTTTCTTGAACCGCAAAACCCATTTCTGTGTTTTTGGGTCGCATTCGCAATTGTATATGACACGAAATGTGCATTTGACTTCTCGAGGATCTTTCCAATCTGCTATTAATAGCCCTGCAACACCTCCAGCAACGGCGGCTGCTGCAATCACACGACCATCTTTTGAAAACGACTTGGCTGTACTAGCCGCTGTTGCAGCGGACAAACCAATTGTTGCGAATCCCCTCGCCAAGCTCCAAGCATCGAAAAGTGCTTTTGCTCTATAATCTACGATTAGGTCATGCTTCCCTTTACGAATAGACAGAGGTTTAATATCCTCTTGAGAAACCAACACACGGTTGTCTTTAAGTTTATCCGTAAATGGCAGAATGTCGACAAAGAAACTATCTCCCCCATCAACATTTACGACACGCCCTTCGTCAGAGCACGTAAGTTGGTGATCGATTATGACTGAATAGAGTTCGTCATCCTCAATGGGATCTACCTCATAGAGCATAATATGAAACTTATACATACCCAGAACGTCAAACGAAGAAACAAACGAATTGTTGACAAAAGAATACCGATTGACTCCATCCATTTCTTCAATAGGATCGGTAGAAAGCCATCTACCATTCATCGGAGAATAAAAGCGAAGACCATAATAGTATTCCGAAAGCTCCTCATCCCAATATCTTGTGGAGTAACAAATATGAAACCCTTTCATATCAGTAGTGACAATTGGATTTCCGTTGACCAAATAATCAAAACAACAGATTGGCATGCCGAGGAGATCAACATAATGATAAACAGTTCCATTGCCGTCAAGCGCAGGAAGGTAAATGCCATTCGAGTTTGACAAAAGGACAAGACCACCAACACCGACCGCATCGTGAATTGTGCCGCTCAAATCAAGCCCCCAAACAAAGGCCGTTTTTTCGGTCGGGTTTATCATTGATTGCAATTCAACAATCAAGTTCCAGTCGTCATACCGAAATGTGGTTTGGAGTTTCGTCGCCGAATTTGTCAACACGTGTTTCTCAATTCGACGAGATTGGTGGTCATAGCAATTCTCAATCAAGACAAATGAACGCTTCAATCCAAAATCGTTTCGCTGTTCCGCAGCGATCATCCGATTCTCAGCGTCCCACGTATAAGTAAACCGTCCATCGGAAGTCATATTCCCATCTTCGTCATAAGTGAAGGTTTCCGGTGACTGCGGAAGGAACTTGTTTCCTATTGAGGATTCCACTTCGTCGACCTCGCTGGCGGAACGGACAGCGGTCGTGGCAAGTTCCGCAAAAACGCCGCTCGAAACGTTGTCGAAGTCATCGCCACCGGCGAAATAGGCGCCTTTGCGCCAGGCCGGATTGCCGTTAACGGTGACGGTCGCGTCGGTCGCCGCCTCGCCGAGAACGGTGACGTGTCCCGGAACGGTCCGGGATTCGTATTCATTGAGTTCGTTGGCCGCGTAGTGGGATGTGTGGGCAACGCCATTTTCGTCCCACTCGGTCGAAGATGTCCGATTGCCAATGGGGTCGTAGGCATAGCCGAAGGAGAAGCCGCGGACTTCCTCCCCGTTCAAGGTCCGGTGCGCGGACACCACTTCCGAACGGTCGTTGTAGCCGTAGTGATCGACGGAACCGGAGAGCGACGAAAACGCGGAGCCGGAACGGGTTATGGACGCGCGGCGTCCGATAGCGTCGTTCGCATAGTCGAAGCGCGAAATGACATT
>JAFZPB010000192.1 GCA_017552595.1 Muribaculaceae bacterium | reverse complement strand
GGTTTTGCGTCGAGTCGGTACGCAGATAGCGTGCGGCAAGGCGTAGGGTGTCCTGGCGGATGATGTCGCGCTCGGTAATCCAATATTGAAGGGTGTCGAGAGTTTGCGAAGCGTTGAGGCGCGACCACTTTTCGATGGGTTCGCCCGCATGGTTGCCGTTGAGGAGCGTGATTGAGGGGAGGGTGTCGGCAGGCGCGGCGAAAATTAGAGAAAGTTTCAGCGAGTCGGTGCGCGACTTATCCTTAAGATATTGAGCCTTATACTCTTCGTTGAACCATGTCAACAAGATGTCGTTCGGAAAGTAAGCCACCGATGCGCGTGTAACCACCGAATCACGGCCGTCGGGCGTGTGCAGCGAGTCGGTGCGCATTGTCGGGTGTGCCGTAGGAGTGATAATCGAGTCGAAAAACGCAACATCTTCGGTGCGGTCCCAATGGTAGTCGCGGTTTTGATCCTTGAGAGCGAACAGACGATATTTGCCCGGCGCAAGGTTGCGGATGGTGAATTGTCCGAGTTGGTTGGTTCGGGCGATACGTTCCATCGGGAGTGTTGTGATTGCCGAGTCGGCAAGATTGGAATACACTCCCACGAGCATACCCTGGGCGGGCTCGAGCGTACGTGCCTCGAACAACATTCCGGAGATTTCAAGGGAATCGACAGTTTCGCCGGTCGAGAAATCATAAGTGAATCCGTCAAGGATATTGCCTTCGTTGAGGTCCTTGATGGCGTCGCCGAAATCGATTGTATAAGTGGTGTTGGGCCGCAAAGTGTCGCGCAGTTCGACGATTATTCGTTTTCCGAGGGCGATAATCGACGGCATCGACTTCTGCGAGGGCGACACGACAACCTTGTTCGACACGTCGTCGACCGATATGTTTTCGTTGAATTCGATAACGAATCGGTTGCGTGTAACGCCGAGCGTACCTTGCGGTGGATTGCTTGTGGTGAACACAGGCGGGTCGATGTCGCGCATGCCGCCTTCGGGGCGACCTATACTGGCGCATGCCGCCACAATCGCCGCTATCACGGCGACGAACACCCACAAAAGTGCACGACGATATTGGGCCATCTGTTGGTTCATTATCAATATCTACCGATTCGTATTGCTGTCGGCATATCTTGCCACAGCGAATCAGTCCCCAAAGTTACGCATTTTTATCGAAGTACGCAAAGAAAACTATTGTCGCTGCTCGCTTTCAGTGGGCCGCCAGAGGAATAGGCGGTCGGAAGGCCGGATTTTAGCCGGCACGGGAATCGAGAAACGGTCGCCTTTTACTGTCCGCTCCACGGGCTCGGTGGTAAGGCGTATTTGCTCGACGGTGAACATCAGTGCGCCCGTCGTCGGACCTGTGACAATCACCTCGTCGCCGGGATGAAGTTCGCCCGATTCCATCTGGAATTCGCCCACCCCGAGGCGGTCGAAATAGCGCACGCCTTTGGCGATATATTCTTTGACGCGCGTTGCCGACGAACCGTATTTTGCCGACCATTCGCCAAGGCGTTGGCCGAGATAGTATCCGTTCCAGAATCCGCGGTTGAACACTTTCGCCAACCGTTCATCCCATTCTTTGATTTTATCGTCGGTGAACGAGCCGTCGCAGATGGCCTCGATTGCCTGCGAATAACATTCGACGGTAGTTTTCACATATTCCGCACCGCGTGCTCGCCCTTCGATTTTGAAAACCGTCACTCCCGCGTCAATCATCTTATTGAGGAAATGAATGGTTTTCAGGTCTTTGGGCGACATAATATATTTGTTTTCGATGTCGAGTTCGTCGCCTGTTTCACGGTCGCGGACGCTGTAGCCGCGTCGGCAGATTTGGGTGCAGGCGCCGCGGTTTGCCGAGAAATTCATCTCGTGGAGGCTGAGGTAGCACTTGCCCGAAACTGCCATACATAGCGCCCCGTGGCAGAACATCTCGATGCGAATGAGTTTGCCGCTCGGCCCGCAAATGTTTTCAGCGGCGATGGCATCGGTAATCGCCCTCACTTGGTCGAGATTCAATTCGCGGGCAAGCACCATCACGTCGGCGAACTGGGCGTAGAAACGCACGGCCTCGATGTTTGAAATGTTGATTTGCGTGGAGCAGTGCACTTCCACACCGACACTGCGGGCGTAGGCGATGGCGGCGATATCGGCGGAAATTATTGCCGATATTCCGGCTTCGCGAGCCGCGTCGATGATGGCGTGGCACTTGTCGATTTCGCTGTCGTAGATGATTGTGTTGACGGTGAGATATGTTTTCACACCGACCTCACGGCAAATCGAAGCGATATTCCGCAGGTCGTCGAGAGTGAAATTGTTCGACGAACGGGCACGCATATTCAGCCCTTCGACACCGAAATATACGGCATCGGCGCCGGCATCGAGGGCTGCGTGGAGCGATTCGTAACTCCCCACGGGAGCCATTATTTCAAAGTCGCCGCGTTTCATTAAAAATCAAACGGTTTCTTGGTCATGGTGGCAATCGTCGCCGCAGTGGTGGCAGTCGCAGTCGTCGTGATGGTGGTCGTGACCACAGTCACAGTCATCGCCGCAGTGGTCGTGGTCGCAACCGCAGTCACAGTGGTGGTGATGGCGGTGGAGGGCGTTAATTTCCTCCGGCGTAGCGTCGCGCACCGTGACGATTTTGCCTTTGTAAAGCACGCGTTTGCCTGCCAACGGATGGTTGAAGTC
>JAFZPB010000191.1 GCA_017552595.1 Muribaculaceae bacterium | reverse complement strand
ATCAAAAACATCGCAAGTTAATGTATCGAACCCACCTATGCGGTTTTATGAGAAGAAATAGCAAGCGAGGGTTGACATGGCGGCGAGCACCAAACCGACAAGCGACTCGAAAGGCACGAGGGCAAGGCGTCGGCGGAACGAGAGTCCGCAGACACCGCCCGTGGCATGGAAGAACGAGCCGTGGGGCAGGTGGTCAAGGATGGTCGCGCCGGCGTTGGTCATTGCGGCACCCCAAGCGGGCGACACTCCGGCGGCAATCACTTCGTCGCAGAACGATGCCGAAGCGACGGTGGCACCGGCCGTCGTGGAAGCCGTAGCAGCCGACATGAGCATACCTGCAATCGGAGCGATGAGGATGGGGGAGAAGTCCATCTTGTCGAGCCCTGCGATGATAAGCGCGTCAAGTCCGCAGTGGTTGATGATTCCGGCGATGGTACCCGTACCGACGAGTAGCACCGCCACGCCCGTCATACTTTTCAATCCCTGTTCGACGCTGCGTAGAGTGATGTTCAATTTGCCCATCGCCAAAAGGCCCACAAGACCGCCGACGGGAAGGGCGATGAGCGGGTCGATTTGGATGTCTAAGATGGGACGCAGGGCAAGCAGAAGGATAGTGACGATAGGAGCCACGAGGCTCGACCACAACGGCGGAAGTTTCGCTTCATCGGTGTCGGCATCTGCCGCCGACTCGGCAGCAAGGGGTTCCACTTCTGCTTTGCGGAATTTAGCGGGAACGATTCGTGGAATCACCAAAACCACGAACAGCAGTCCGATGATGGCAGGCACGACGTTGTAGAGCATTGTCAGCGACAGGTCGGCGCCGAAATTCTCAGCGGCGATAATAGTGTTGGGGTTGGGTGAGATGATATTGCCGCATTTGCCGCCGCCAATCATCATCAGCAACAGCAGGGGGATGCCCACGTTGAGCCTACGGCCTACGGCGAGGGCGATAGGAGCGACGGTGATGACCGCAACATCGACAAACACCCCCACGCCGCAAAGAAGCATCGTCGTGAGGGCGATTCCGGCGAGTGCAAACCGTTCGCCAAGCCCTTTGATGATGGCATTGGAGATGGTGTTGGCAGCGCCTGACACAATCAGAACGCCCGAGAGCACGCCAGCGGCGAGGATTCTGACGATGGCGGGCACTACGCCTTTCACACCGTCAATCATGACACTGACCGTCTCGGTCATCGCCAAGCCGCCCACGAGGCCGCCCACAAGCGCTCCGGCAATCATACTATATGCCGGCGGAATTTTTTTGATGATTAGAAATATGGCAAGCGCCAGTCCTATTAGTGCTCCTATTGTTCCCATAAGGTAGTAGTTTTTTGATTGTTAATAACTTACCGCAAATTTAACCATTGTGCCGATTGCATATTGTAGAGCATCTTCGTCAAGGTCGAATTCTGCGGTATGGTGTCCGGCCGTTGTGCCTATTTGTGGATTCTGCACGCCAACAAAAGTGAAGAGTGTGGGCGCTAATTGATTATAAAGGGCAAATGTCTCGGAAGCATACCAGTTGTAGTTGGGGTCGTCGGTTACTCGTCCGGGATATAGGTTCTCTATCATTCGGCGAGTTGCAGCGGTCACCAGCGTGTCGTTAACAACCGGTGGAACCTGCGCGGTCATTTTTTCGCCAAAACGAACATTGCAGCCATGGGCATGCGCCACATCGGTAGCCACATTCTTCACCAGTTGAAGAGAACGAACCCCTGCGTCCCAATCGAAGAAACGGAGAGTTCCGCCAATATATACAGAGTCGGGAATTACATTCCAAGCCTCTCCAGCCTGAAATTGTGTCACGCCAAGAGTGACGAGTTTAGTAATATCGCGTTGATTGTTCCACGCGATAGATATAGATGTCAGAATATTCGCTGCGGCAAAAATGGGGTTTACGGCAAGGTCGGGTCGCGAGGCGTGTCCGCTTTTGCCGAAAACATGGAACGAGAGCATTGCCATCCCTGTCGTGACGGGACCCTCCTTGATGTAGATTTTGCCGCTTGGCAAAAGTGACAGAAGGTGGCTGCCGTAGATGACATCGAAGTGGATTCCTTTAAGCGCAGATATCATAGGACGGATGCCCGAATTGGTCTCTTCTCCTTCCTCGAAGATAAAGACATACTTGCCTGTGAGACGCTTGCGCAGGTCGTAGAGGATTCGTATGCTTGTCAATAATGTAGCCATATGTCCGTCGTGTCCGCAACTGTGTGACACCCCGACATTCTTCGACAAGGATGGCTTTGGCAATCCCCCTCCGTTTATTGTGTTCTCCTTGATGGGGAGGGCGTCAATGTCGGTTCTCAGGCCGATTGTCTTGCCTGGGCGCTGAGTGTCGAGTATGGCATAGAATCCAGTGCTGCCCGGGACATCGTGGATTTCAAAATCGCCGATTTTATTAAGTTCTGATTTGAGGTATTTTACTGTTTCGACCTCTTTACCTCCGATTTCGGGATATTGATGCAGATGGCGGCGTATATCGCGAGTATAAGCATCATATTGACTTATTTTTGACAGTATTTCCTTGTCGGCGATTTCCGCGGCTGAAATGCCTTGTAGCCCCAATGAAAGAAAAGTTAGCAAAATGAAGAATTGTCTCAACATTGTACCCATGTTATTTGTAGATTTTGTCGATTGCGAAGTTAGCAAATAGTTTTGACAAATAGCCCTCATTTTTGCGGAAAAATGCTTGAATGTGGTAAATCTTATCCACGATGAAGGAGTTTTACAAATTTTTTGACTAATTTTGGAATTGCATTGTGACGGATACGTTATTCCGCACCAAACACGTTATCGCATTATGAAGTCAGAGAAAAGGAATCCCATATTCACGATTTTCACCCATTTTGTGGGACTATACCTATTGGTCGGCGTGCTCGTAAGAATCGTACTTATGACGATGCCCCCAAAGGGTGCCTCGTTATCGGTTTTGGAAGGCGTCAAGTCGCTGCTCGTAGGGATTCCTAATGACTTAGCGGTGGCGGTCGTCATGAGTGTGCCGCTTCTGATAATATATTTCGGATTGAACGAGTGGAAGTATAAAATGCCCGTTGGTTACACTTTGGTGGCATTGCTGGCATGCGGGGTGTTCTATACGACCTTCACGCATTCGATTTTCCACGAATACGGCGGCGGGGCTCCACGGATTGCCCGATACTTCTTCCTGTGGAAACTTGTGAGTTTCTCGTTGCGTTTTTTTATTCCGTCGCTACGGAAGAATTGGCGTCGGGTGGCTATATTCGCGTTGTGGGGTGTTTATGTGTTTTTGACGCTGTTCAATGGCGTAGCCGAATATTTCTTCTGGGACGAATTTGGCGTGAGGTATAATTTCATCGCCGTCGATTACCTTGTTTATACTCATGAGGTGGTGGGCAATATTATGGAGTCTTATTCCATCGTGCCTATCGTTGTAGTGACCGCATTGCTGTCGGGATTGCTAATCTGGCTTGTTTGCCGTAAGAATAAGTTTGTCGTTGAAGGAATTTACACTTTGCGCTCGTTGGCCGTCCATGTGGGTGCGTATGTCGCTATGTTCGCGGTGTCGTTGTTGTATATGATATATGTGTCACCCGCCACAGAGGGCGAAAATCTTTACGCCAACCAGGTTGGGCAGAACGGCGTGTGGGACTTCTTCAAGGCCTTTCAAAGTAGTTCGTTGGAATACGACAAATTTTATCAGATGCTTCCCGCCGAAGAATGCAAGAAAGATTATCGTGTATTGTGCGGTCTTGACAATGACGGCATGAAAACCTATGCCGACAGCATTCCTATGCGGAGACACAACATCGTGCTCGTGACGGTGGAGAGCCTCAGTTCGTCGTTCTTGACGGATTACGGCTGCGACAAGAACTTGACGCCAAATATCGATACGCTTATGACGAAGAGCCTGGTTTTCGACAATATGTATGCCGTCGGCAACCGAACTGTGAGAGGCCTAGAGGCGTTGTCGTTATGCATTCCGCCGAGCGCGGGCGAAAGCATCGTCAAGCGCTCCGACAACGCGATGGGCGACTTGAGCGTGGGCGCTTTGTTCCGCCGTGAGGGTTACAAGACGCGTTTCCTTTATGGCGGCGACAGTTACTTCGACAACATGGGCGACTATTTCGGCAAAAACGGATATGAAGTCGGCGACCGAAAACAATTGACCGACGACCAAGTCACATTCGCCAATATTTGGGGCGTGTGCGACGAGGACCTTTATTCCATGGCGCTCCGCACTTTCGACGACGACGCTCGTCACAACGTGCCGTTTTTTGCCCAAATTATGACTGTCAGCAACCATCGGCCGTTCACATATCCCGATGGCAAGATAACAATCGACGGCGATCCCCAGTCGCGCGACGGCGCAGTGAAATATACCGACTATGCCATCGGCCGTTTCCTTCGCGAAGCATCGGGCAAACCCTGGTTTGACAACACCATTTTTGTCATCACCGCCGACCACCAGGCCTCCAGCGCCGGTAAAACTTCGATTCCTGTCAACCGCTATCACATTCCGTGTATCGTATATGCTCCGAGGATTATAGAGCCGCAAAGGGTCGAGGCGTTGTGTTCGCAGATTGACGTTATACCCACTTTGTTGACGTTGCTCCACTATAGCGGCAAAGTCCCGTTTGCAGGCGGCAATGTGCTCGCTCCCGACTTCCGCCCTCGGGCGTGGATGGCCACATATCAAGACCTCGGTTATTTAGAAGATTCCGTCCTTACGGTGCTTTCGCCTGTAAATAAATGCGTTCAATTCGACGTGAAGAAAGAAGGGGCCGACTTCGTCACCGGAGAGCGTTTGGCCAAAGAAAATTCCGAGCAGAAACGCCGCGCACAGACCTACTATCAATATGTGAATCTCTATCTGCCACGATAACTACGGGCCAGCCAGTGGGCAATGACTACAAGGGCATCATCGTCGAGGACAGGAAAAAACTGATTGTCAGATAAGACATTTTGCATTGTTTACCTTTCGGTAAAACAAAGATAATGAAAATAAGAATAGAACAACCGAAAGATTATCGTGAGGTTGAAACCCTCACTCGCGAAGCATTCTGGAACGTGTATCGCCCGGGCTGCACTGAACACTTTGTGCTCCATCGTTATCGCGACAATGCTTCGTATATTCCTGAACTTTCGCTTGTGATGGAAGAAGATGGCAAAATCATCGGTCATATAATGTATTCAAGGGCAGAGATTGTATTAGACGACGGTGTTTTGTTCCCATCATGGACTTTTGGTCCGATAAGCATACATCCGGACTATAAGCGTAAGGGATATGGTCTGAAACTACTTAACTACTCGATTGAAAAGGCTCGAGAAATGGGCATCGGTTTGCTGTGTATGGAGGGAAATATCGAATTCTATCGCCATGCTGGATTTGACCTTGCCAGCAAACTGAAAATCCACTATCACGCCGAACCGCGCGAATCGGAAGTGCCATATTTTCTCGCGCAGGAAATCATCCCCGGATATTGGGGCGACAGGGAAGGCACCTACTGCCCGCCCAAAGGCTATTTCGTGGCGGAAGCGAATGTCGAGGCATTTGAAGCCTATGATGCCACATTTTCAAAAAAGATTCAATCGTTCAATCATGAACAATTACCTCCGTTTTGCGAGAAAGCCAAGTTGGTATTGCAATCCGACAGGATTTTGCTCCGGCCATGGCTTGAGAGCGATTCGGAAACACTATTTAAATACGCAAGCGACCCCGATGTGGGTCCACGCGCGGGGTGGCCGCCTCACAAATCTGTGGCGGAAAGCCGTGAAGTAATCCGCACCGTATTCAATAACGACACAACATGGGCCATCGTTTGGAAAGAGACGGGGGAGGTGGTCGGCGCCATGGGATATATGGATTCTGAAGGAATGAAATTGCCGGCGTTGCCCCATGAACCGCTTGTCGGTTATTGGGTGGCCAAGCCGTATTGGAATCGAGGCATCTGTAGCGAGGCTTTGAAACTAATGATTGACTATATAAAGAAGAATACCGACAACAGTTCGCTTATATGCGGCCATTTTGTCGATAACCCCGCATCGGGGCAAGTCATGCGGAAATGCGGTTTCGTTCCCACAGGAGAGGTGTGCTTCGACGAAACGCTCTATACAGGCGAGGGCCGTCCCATTGTAGTGATGAGGCGATTTGTGTGAAAAGGCAAAAAAATTCGGGAATCTTTGTGGATATTCCCGAAAATAGAGTTACATTTGCAAGCGGAATCAAATCAACACAATTTTTATGAAAACTATTATCCGCAAAATGACAGCGTTAGCCGCATTCTGCTTTTTCGCTGTGCCCGTAGTCCAATCCCAAAACTTCCAGTTCCATCACGATTTCGGCCGCAACATCTATCCGACCGAGGAAGGCGACCGCATGCTGACCACCGTGACTTTTGAAATGTTCAAGCCCGACCGATGGGGCTCGACCTATTTCTTCACCGATTTCGACATCTGCCGCACGGGTGTGAAGGGCGCGTATGCCGAATTGTCGCGCGAGTTCACTCTCGGCAAATTCAAACAATTCGCCGCCCACATTGAATATGACGGCGGCCTCTGCACCGACAAAAAATCATCCTACGGCGCGTTGTTCCAACCTGCCATGCTCGTCGGACCCGCATGGAATTGGGCGAATGCCGATTTCAGCCGCACGTTCTCTGTCCAACTGATGTATAAGTATTTCTTCCGCGGAGCGAACAACGACGCTTTTAGCAGCGCACAGGCCACAATTGTCTGGGGGTTGAATTTCGGCCGCAGCGCGATGTTCACTTTCTCTGGTTTTGCCGACCTTTGGGCGGAAAAATACTATGATACGGTCAATGAAAAAAACAAACATCGGGCCGTGTTCCTTACCGAACCTCAATTCTGGTTCAACCTCAAGGCTTTCAAGGCTTTCGAAAAGGTAAATGTCAGCGTCGGCTCGGAATGTGAGATTTCAAACAACTTTATCGTCAACAATGCCAACGACAAGACGTTCTTCATCAACCCGACACTTGCCGCAAAGTGGACGTTTTAAAATGCATAATGCATAATTCATAATGCATAATTTTTTCGAGCAATCGAATTATATAAATTGTTATCAATAAGCAAAGGGGCCGGCTCAATGCCGGTCCCTTTCGCTTAGAAATGTGGAATCGTAAGAGATTCTATTTCTTATTGAGCCAAGTAGGATTTCAGGAGAATGCTCTTTTGTCCTTTCAGACGACGGATAGCCTTTTCCTTAATCTGGCGCACACGTTCGCGTGTGAGGTCGAATTTGGCGCCGATTTCCTCGAGGGTCATTTCTTGATAGCCTCCAATGCCGAAGAACATCTTGAGGATTTCGCGTTCGCGTTCCGCAAGTTGGTCGAGTGCGCGTTCAACCTCTTTCGAGAGTGATTCTTGATTGAGGGTGGCGTCGGCCATAGGGGAGTCGTCGTTGGTGAGCACATCGAGAAGGGTGTTGTCTTCGCCATCGACGAATGGAGCGTCGACGGAGATGTGTCGGCCTGAAACTTTGAGAGTGTCGGTGATTTTATCGACTGGCATGTCGAGTTCTTTCGACAACTCTTCGGCCGAGGGACGACGTTCGTTTTCCTGCTCGAATTTGGATAGGGCTTTGCTGATTTTGTTGAGCGACCCCACTTGGTTGAGCGGCAGGCGAACTATACGCGCTTGTTCGGCAAGTGCTTGGAGGATGGATTGACGTATCCACCAGACGGCGTAGGAGATGAATTTGAATCCGCGTGTTTCGTCAAACTTTTGAGCGGCTTTAATAAGTCCGAGGTTGCCTTCGTTGATAAGGTCGGGAAGGCTCAAACCTTGATTTTGATACTGTTTTGCTACCGAAACAACAAAACGCAGATTGGCTTTTACCAGCCTGTCGAGTGCGCGTTCGTCGCCTTGGCGAATGCGCTGGGCAAGTTCGACTTCCTGGTCAACCGAAATAAGTTCCACTCGACCTATCTCCTGCAGGTACTTGTCGAGCGATGCACTTTCGCGGTTGGTGATTGACTTTGTGATTTTTAATTGCCTCATCTATTATAGTATTATAGAGTCGTCGTTTGTATTGTAATAAAGTCGTCTTTGCAATTTCTGCCTAACTAACCGAAATTAGTTTGCAAATATAGTACATTGACTCAAAAAATCCAAAAAAGTTACATATAAAGACGAATATTTAATATTTTTTAACAAAATATCGCCGTAAAGACAAAGATT
>JAFZPB010000190.1 GCA_017552595.1 Muribaculaceae bacterium | reverse complement strand
TCTTGCATTTTTGTAAGGCAGTAACGAGCGTGGTAAAATGAGTTCGACATAAGCATTTCCTTTCGGTATGTAGTCAAACTCATTTTACCAAAAGGTTTTTGCTTATGTTTTACTTTTGGACTTTACCAACACGCTCTAATTCTAAAATCGTCGCAGACAACGACGGCAACTTTATCCTCACGCCGGGCGAAAATGACGGCGCACTTAATGTTGTACTTAAAAAAGGTGATACGCCTTTATTTGGCGGCAACTTAGCAGTCAGTGGCGGCTCAATAGGATTCAATCTCGCCACGCAATCACTTTCCTTTACTAAGGGTACAAAGACGGCTTTCACTCTCGGCAACTATACGTTTGAATTCACGGCGACCGATGACATCAGCTCTAAAATCGCAATGGACGCAAACGGTAGCTTTGTCCTTACGCCCGGCGAAAACGACGGCTCGCTTAATGTTGTTCTTAAAAAAGGTGACACGCCTTTATTTGGCGGCAACTTGACAGTCAGCGACGGTTCGATAGGCTTCAATCCCGCGACACAAGCTCTTTCCTTTACAAAAGGCACAAAGACGGCTTTAACTCTCGGCAACTATACTTTTGAATTCACGGCTACCGACGACATCAGCTCTAAATTCGCTGTTGACGCCGACGGCAACTTTATCCTCACGCCGGGCGAAAATGACGGCTCGCTCAATGTTGTACTTAAAAAAGGCGACACGCCTATTTTCAACAATAATGTCAGTGTCATCGGCGAAATCAATTTCAGCCTCGCAACGCAATCGATTGGCTTGGCGGACGGCACCAAAATTTCTACAAAACTCGGCGATTATGAAGTTACCGCGACTGCCGACGGCGACGCCGCTGTTACCTTTGCGATGACTTCGGCAGGATTGTCAATCACGCCCGTTAAAGGCGACGGCACGTTAAATCTTAAGCTCGGCAGTGAAAGCGGCTCCTTGTCTGCCAATTTGGAAGTTTTAAGCGGCTCATTTATCTTGGGCGAAAACGGCGCACTCACTGTTACCAAAGATACCGAGTTGCAAATTGATTTCGGCGGCGGATATATCGTTAAGTTCAAGACTACGGACGACGCAGGCGGTAAAATTTCACTTGGCGCGGGCGGACTCACTTTCACGCCGAACATTGACGACGGGCACTTGGAACTCACCATTACCAAGGGCGACGAAACTCGCTCGGCGACCCTCGACGTTACCGGCACTGTCACTTATAATCTCGACGGGTCTATCTCTCTGGCTCAAGGCACTGTTGTCAAAAATCACTTTAACAGCGGCGCGAACTTGACCATAACCGCCAAAACTGATTCCGACGGCTCAATCATCTTTAATCCGTCGAGCGGCTTGACAATCACGAATAATTTGCCTGGCGCGCTGAAAGCTACATTGGAACACGATACAATTTTCGTCTTTGATGACATCATCGGTTCCATCACATACAACAGCGGCAAAGTTACCGTCCACGACGGCACAACAGCGGTCAGTTGGTTTGAGGCCTCCGATTATCAAAGCGCAAAGGGAACTTGTTCGAGCACCGGCGGCGATACCATGATTGATTTTGCTTCACCAATGCAGGTATATTCTGTTGCCGAAGGCGCAACCTACAAAGTCGAAGAGGCTGAGGAATTTTGGGAGCTCAGCCGCGGGAATTTGTGCGGAACTTTCTACGAGGGCGAAACGGTTTATTTGTTGACGGAAGGCTCTGTCGTCAATGCCAATGAATCGATAAAGTTCCTGCTCGAAAGTGCCGGCAACTACACTCTTAACGGCATGAAAGTTACTACAACAACCAATAATGCCAAAGTCGTGCTTACCGACTACGACACAATCATTGTTGACGGCATAAGTTACACGCCGCTTGATGAAAATGTAACGCTTACTATCGGCGAAAACGGCGCAACGGTTGCGGGCGGCAAAGTTACCATGCAAATGGAAGGCTTCGACATTGCCTTAAGCGAAGACGTAACCGACGGTTCAATTTCCTACAACAGCACGACAAATAAGTTCACAGTCAAGGCGGGCACGAAGAGTTATCTCGGTGAGGGCAAATTCCCCGACCAATTTGTTGCCAAAACCGATTTCGATATATCGGTTACAAAAACCGACGACGGCAAGTTTAAGTTCTCGCTCGGCGATGAATCGATTGCTTTCGATTTGACTCGCAACGGCAAAGCTATCATGGGTTCCACGATAACTCT
>JAFZPB010000189.1 GCA_017552595.1 Muribaculaceae bacterium | reverse complement strand
CCAGGACGCTTACAAGTTTTCGACAAATGCCGGCGTGTTCTCTTTGATTGGAGGTGTCAGGCTTGCGTATTGGGATTTCAACCGTGAAACGATTGTCAGTCCGCGTGCTTCGCTCGGTTTTATCCCTGCTAAGGACACCCGATGGGCGTTCCGCTTTGCAACTGGTTTATACTATCAAGCGCCGTTCTATAAAGAGTTCCGTAAGCCTGTCACTATTTCGGAAGGAAATCAAATTATTGTTCTGAACGATAATATCAAGTCGCAACGTAGCATTCAGGCTATTCTTGGCACCGATTATGCGTTTAGGGCCATCGGACGCCCGTTTAAGTTCACCGCCGAAGTATATTACAAAAATCTTACCAACTTGATTCCTTATGAGGTGGATAACTTGAAAGTCACCTATTCCGGAGAAAATAGTTCGAAGGGATTCACGGCTGGTCTTGACATGAAATTCTTCGGCCAGTTCGTTCCCGGCACCGACTCGTGGGTTAGTTTCTCTTTGATGAAAACACAGGAGGATTTGAACGGAGTGAAAGTGCCTCGCCCGACCGACCAGCGGTATGCTTTCGCATTGTATTTCACCGACTATTTCCCGGGTATTCCCAAACTGAAATTCAGCCTACGTGGTATCTTCTCCGACGGTCTGCCCACAACGGCTCCCCAGTCGACTCGCGACGTGTCATATTTTCGCACTCCAGCGTATAAGCGTCTTGACGTGGGATTGAACTACGCCCTTCTCGAATCGCCGAAAGAGGGGCAGACACGTTCAGGCATCGCTCAAGCGCTTAAGAGTGTCTGGTTAGGTCTTGACGTGTTCAACCTCTTCGACATCTCTAACGTGAGCAACTACTATTGGGTGACCGACGTCAATCATGTGCAGTACGCTGTCCCCAACTATTTGACACGTCGTCAGTTTAATGTCAGATTGTCAATCGATTTTTAATACTTCTCGTTTCATAAACTTATAAATTTAATTATTATGGATCTTAGCAAAGCATTGGAAGAATTGAAAAAGTATTTTGGCAGCCCCGAATTCGCAGCCAAACTCGCTGAAATCAAAGAAAAATTCTCGTCGCCCGAAGAGCGCAAGAAAATCGAAGACGCCGTTCGTGGTTTCGCTCCCGGCGTGGCCGACACCATCAGCAATATTGCCGGCAAAATCTTTGGTGACAAGTAATATCTCAGCGACAATCATATCGATAGGGGGCGTGCCAAATCATGATTTGACACACCCTCCGATGTCGTGCGTATAGGCAACGCATAGTTGACAATCATTGATTATCTCACCAGTGGCACTTCACATAAACTCACTCGACCAGCAAATATTCCTCGTGCTGAATGGTTCACACTCCACCTATTTTGATTGGGTGATGTGGAACATCAGCAGCAGGTTGTCGTGGCTTATTATCATGTTGGCTTTCCTGTGGGTTCTGCATGATAAGGGCTGGCGACAGGCTGCTCTTGCAGTCGTTGCCGTGGTGATTACGCTCATCATTACCGACCAAGTGTCGGCAGGGGTAATAAAGGGATTGGTTGAACGTTTGCGCCCTACACATGAACCAGCCTTGTCGGGAATGGTGCACACCGTTAATAATTACGTTGGTGGTACTTACGGATTTGTGTCGAGCCATGCCGCCAACTCGTTTGGTGTCGCCATAATTGCCGGTCTAATAATGAAAAACCGCACCGTGCTTTGGTCAATGTTAGGGTGGGCTGTTCTCCAAAGTTTCAGCCGTATTTATTTAGGAGTTCACTATCCGGGCGATGCGTTGGGTGGAGCCGTATTAGGCGTAGTGGCAGCATTGTTGGTTTATGGCATTCTTAAATTGATGCAACGTTTTTGGCCAAACGCTTTCTCAATTGAAAAATTCACAGTTAATAATGGTAGGCTTATGGCCTATTCGGTGGCTCTAACAATCATAATAATTGCCGCCATCTCGCCTTTCTGGCTGTTGAAACTTTAAGCACACACATTTTTTCATTATTTAGTGTCGGACCTGTTATGATTTTCATGCTTGTTTGTAGGCATGAAAGGGCATTTTATCAAAAAAATAATCTTTTTGTGTAAAAAATACATTAAAAAATTTGGCGGTTTCAAAAAATCGTTATAACTTTGCGTCAGAATTACAATAAGACTCCTTTCTGAAGTCGATGTAATTCCCAAAATCAGCCAATAATTAGGCTTGAACCATCAATATATAATTCAAACAAAAACATTATTCATTAACAGTTAAAACATTTACAATTATGATTGGAAGCATTGCAGGCGACATCATTGGAAGCAAATATGAGTTCGCCAACATTAAGATTAAAGAATTTCCCCTTTTCGGGGAAGACCATGGTTTCACCGACGATTCCGTTTTGACCGTCGCAACGGCTGATTGGATTCTTAACGGCGGTGACTTGGCACACATTTATCAACAGTATGCTATGAACAACCCTCATCCTATGGGTGGCTATGGTCCGATTTTCTGCCGTTGGGTTGTCCGTGCTTCACGCCTGGGCGATTTTTCGGCTTATGGAAGTTGCGGCAACGGCAGTGCTATGCGCATCAGTCCAGTAGGGTGGGCGTTCGACACTGAGGAAGAAGTTTTGGCAAAGGCGAAAGAGTCGGCGGAATGTACACACAACCATCCGGAAGGTATCATCGGCGCCCAGGCCACGGCGTTGGCAATTTTCATGGCACGCAAAGGCGCGTCGGCCGAAGACATCCGCAAGGCAATCACCGACCGTTTCGGCTATGACCTATCAATGACCGTTGATGAAATCCGTCCGCGTTATTCATGGGCAGGACTTGACGGTATCGTGTCGGGTGCCACATGTCAAGGCAGTGTTCCGCAGGCAATTATCTGCGCACTGGAGGCCACCGACTATGAAGATGCCGTAAGAAACGCCGTATCGATTGGCGGTGACAGCGACACCATCGCTTGCATCACGGGGTCTATTGCCGAGGCAATGTTCGGCGTTCCCGACGAAATCCGCAAGAGCGCTATGGAATATCTTCCCGACGACTTTGTAAAAGTAGTCACCACTTTCGAGTCACGT
>JAFZPB010000188.1 GCA_017552595.1 Muribaculaceae bacterium | reverse complement strand
TTAAACCTCACCGCGCCGATGGTACTGCGAAAGTGGGAGAGTAGGTCACCGCCGCTTGAGCCGGGGAGAACCCGGCGCGAAGGAAGAGCCGCAGGGCAGAGATGCCCCGCGGCTCTTTTTTTTGTAATGATTAACTCGGACAACTCGGACTTATCGGACACCTCGGGCGAAATACGAAACCTAAATTCAACCGTTGAAAGTTTTTTGGCGTGAATTTGTGGCAAATCTGAAAAAAAATCACTAACTTTGCAATCGCTTAAAGCAAAATGAATTTATTCACCAATAATTAGAACAAGTTAAAATGGCTTACGTAATCACTGATTCATGCGTTGCTTGTGGCACTTGCGCCGCTGCATGCCCCGTTGAGGCTATCTCGGAGGGCGAAATCTATTCAATCGACCCCGAAACCTGCATCGAGTGCGGCACATGCGCTGAAAATTGCCCGACTGAAGCAATCGTTCTTCCCGACTGATTTCAGAAAGTCGATAACTTAATCAATAAGTTTCCGCCATGTGCCCTCACGGGTCATTGCGGGGACTTTTTTGTTTTCGACAACAGTTTTCTGAAATATTCCTTGCTCTACATCTCCGTTTTTACGGGAAATTTTCGTAAATTTGTAACAGAAATAATCAACAAACAAATAATATTAAACTATGGTAAGTTATAAAGACCTCGGCCTCGTGAACACCCGCGAAATGTTCGCAAAGGCAATCAAAGGCGGATATGCTATCCCCGCTTTCAATTTCAACAACATGGAGCAACTTCAGGCTATCATCAAAGCCGCTTCCGAAACCAAATCGCCCGTGATTCTTCAAGTTTCGAAAGGTGCCCGTAACTATGCTAACGCCACTCTCCTTCGCTATATGGCTCAAGGCGCAGTGGAATACGCTAAAGAACTCGGTTGGGAACATCCCCAAATCGTGCTTCACCTCGACCACGGCGATTCGTTCGAACTCTGCAAATCATGCGTCGACAGCGGATTCTCGTCGGTGATGATTGACGGTTCGCACCTTCCCTATGAAGAAAATGTGGCTTTGACAAAGCAAGTTGTCGATTATGCCCACAAATTCGACGTTACCGTAGAAGGCGAACTCGGTGTGCTCGCAGGCGTTGAAGACGAAGTTTCGTCGGACCACCACACCTACACAGACCCCGAAGAGGTTATCGATTTCGCCACCCGTACAGGTTGCGACAGCCTCGCCATCTCAATCGGCACATCGCACGGCGCTTATAAGTTCACTCCCGAACAGTGCACACGCGACGAAAACGGTCGCCTCGTTCCCCCGCCATTGGCATTCGACGTTCTCGACGCCGTTATGGAAAAACTCCCCGGTTTCCCCATCGTTCTCCACGGCTCGTCGTCAGTTCCTCAGGACGAAGTCGACACCATCAACAAGTATGGCGGTGCGCTTCCTAATGCAATCGGTATTCCCGAAGAACAACTCCGCAAGGCCGCCAAGAGCGCAGTGTGCAAAATCAATATTGACTCCGACAGCCGCTTGGCAATGACCGCCGCTGTCCGCAAGGTGTTCGCCGAAAAGCCCGCCGAATTCGACCCGCGCAAATATCTCGGCCCCGCCCGCGACAATATGGAGAAACTCTACAAGCACAAAATCATCAACGTGCTCGGTTCTGACGGCAAAGCCGAATAATCACGGTTGACCGAAAAAAACGACAGGCTCCGACGAGAGAAATCTACGTTTGAGCCTGTTTTTTTTGTCTTCGTCACCGAGATTGATTAACTTTGCATCATTATTCAACACTTATAGATTATGGCTCTTAAATGCGGTATAGTCGGACTGCCCAACGTGGGCAAATCCACCCTTTTCAACTGTCTGTCGAACGCCAAAGCACAATCGGCAAACTTCCCTTTCTGTACAATCGAACCCAATGTGGGCGTCATCACCGTCCCTGACGAGCGACTTAATAAATTGGTCGAGATGTGCTCGCCCAAGAGCGTCGTTCCAGCCACCGTCGAAATCGTCGATATCGCCGGACTGGTGAAAGGTGCGTCGAAAGGCGAAGGTCTCGGCAACAAGTTTTTGG
>JAFZPB010000187.1 GCA_017552595.1 Muribaculaceae bacterium | reverse complement strand
TTTTGGGGGTGTTGGTTTCTTCTGGAGGCTAGCCTCCAGAAGAAACCAACACCCCCAAAAAGTTATTTCGGATTGCAAAAATATTGGTCAGCCAAAAAGCAATATGGCTTGAACGTGTGTCAAAATAAAAACTTGAATACAGGATTTAGATAAATCAAACTTTGGATTTAGATAAGTTGTACTTGCGATTTAGATAAAAGGGTGCTATTATGTTCTCATGAAAAACAGGAAGATAATTCATGAATTGCGCCAACTTGCGCACGAATTCCCAGTCGTGTCGATTTATGGTCCGAGACAGTCTGGCAAGACCACACTTGCCCGAGCGGCTTTCCCAGACAAGCAATGGATTTCGCTTGAGGACCCGGATGTGAACGATCTCGCGCGAAATGATCCGAGGGGTTTTCTCAACTCCTATCCGAATGGAGCCGTTTTCGATGAAATCCAAAAGGTGCCGGAACTTTTCTCATACCTTCAGAAATATGTCGACAGTGATCCCGCCGCAGTAGGAAAATACATCCTTACGGGTTCGCATCAGGCCAAGTTAAAGCGAGGTGTCGCCCAATCCCTTGCAGGGCGAACTGCAATTCTCACGCTTCTTCCCTATTCCATCGCCGAGTTGCGCGAAGGAGGTGAAACTTTTTCAGATAGTGTTTTCGACCTCATCTGGCGTGGTTTTTATCCGCGACTACATGAAAACAACATTCGCCCTTCGAGTTTCTACCCGTCGTATGTGGCGACTTATCTCGAGCGCGATTTACCAGCGCTTCTTGAAATTCGAAACCGCTCCACATTTCTGTCATTTCTATTCCTTCTCGCGTCACGGACGGGGCAGATTCTCAATCTGACAGCACTAGGGGCGGAAGTCGGCGTGAGTGCAACGACAGTGTCCGCATGGGTTTCGGCTTTGGAGGAATCCTCTCTTGTTTTCAAACTTCAGGGATGGTCACGAAATGCGACGACGCAGGTAACGAAGTCGCCAAAGATTTACTTTACAGATACTGGCTTGGCGGCATGGCTGGCTAAAATTAGAACGCCCCGAGCTGTCGCGGAAGGTGTTTTGCGTGGAGGGTTCTATGAGAATTTCGTACTAATTGAACTCCTCAAGGAGGCCAATGCAAGAAACATCCCTGCTGAATTTCGCTTTTTCCGATCAAAATCTGGCGATGAAGTAGACATTGTTGTTGACCTTGGCGACCGCATAGTTCCTGTGGAAGTGAAGTCGTCAACGACCTTCCGCGCTGACTTCTTGCATGGGCTTGAGTCATTTCGGCAGCTTGTTCCTATCCCGGAAATCGCAAATGGCGCCGTGGCTTTCAACGGGCATGCTGCTTCGCGTGAAACTCGCGGCGTGATGCTCGCCAATCCTCTCGACCCCGATTTCGCCGATAGGATATTTGGTACTGTAGATTGACACGAATACCTTTGCGGTCAAAATGACATCGGGAGGGCGTGATGACAACTATGACTGTGCGGAATATTCCGGATGAGGTTGCGGAAGTGAAATTAAAACTCAAATCGGGGGACAGACTTTGCGTTGTGATGCCAGTCTACAACGAGGAAGAGGTCATCGGTCCCGTGCTTGACAAGTGGCATGCCGCGCTGACGAATGTCGGCATAGACTTTGAAATTCGGCCGTATAATGACGGATCGAAAGACGGTTCCTTGGCCATCATGCAGGAATCGGCACAACGCCTTGGACCAAGAATACAAGTTCGAGACAAACCCAATGGCGGACATGGGAACACAATCCTGACCGGATATCGTAAAGCCTCCGAGGACGGTTTCGACTGGATTTTCCAAGTCGATTCGGATGACGAAATCGGGCCAGAGCAATTCGGCGAATTCTGGAAGCGCCGTTCCGACAAGGACTTCCTTGTCGGAATTCGCCAAGATGGTCATCGCTCCTTTTCTCGGAGACTGCTAAGTGGTCTTTCGCGTCTTTGCGTAATGGGTTTCTACGGGAAAGGCATTAGGGATGTCAATTGCCCGTTTCGACTTATGCGCGTTGCTGCGTTCAAGGACTTTTATAACCAGCTCCCACTCAACACCTTTGCCCCGAATGTCATTTTAAGCGGCTTGGCCGCCCGGCATAAA
>JAFZPB010000186.1 GCA_017552595.1 Muribaculaceae bacterium | reverse complement strand
TTTTAGGCTCGATTGCCTTAGCCTTGTCGCGGAGTTGTTCCTCTTCGGCACGGGTTTCCGACATGATTTCGTCAAGTTCGAATCGCTTTTCCTCCAATGCGTGTGCACAGTCGTCAAGACGCTCCTGAGTGGCGGCGATGTCGGCGTGGCGAGTTTCAATCAGATGGCTGTATTCGTTGATTCGCTTCTCGGAATACCTGATTTCAAGTTCGCAATATTCCACTTCCTTACTGAGGATTTCATATTCGCGGTTATTGCGGATTGAGTCAAGTTGGGTTTTGTATCTGACGATTTTGGCTTTTGCTGTTTCAACCTTGGCGTTTTCCTCTTCAATCTTTGCCTTCAATGTCTCGATTTCTTCATTGAAGTTGTTGATACGAGTGTTAAGGCCTTCGATAGTGTCCTCAAGGTCCTTTACTTCGTTGGGAAGTTCGCCACGAGTTGTTTTGATTTCATCGACGTGGGAAAGAATTGTTTGAAGTTCGTAGAGCAGTTTGAGGCGTTGCTCCACTGTCAATGGTTGGTCTGCTTTCTTTGTAGCCATATATTATAAGTAGTTGATAGGATTTTTTTCTATTGATGATTTCCGAACTGCAAAGTTAAGGAATTTTTCGCTAATAATGCGATAAAAAATATTTTTTGTGCAATTTTCGCTCTCAAAATGCCCTATATCCACCAAAAATATCCCGTCCTCATAGTCAAGAAAGAAGTTATACTTGGTGTCGGAGCAGATGTAGGCATCGGCGCCGAGAGCCATCGCATTGGGGGCGAAGTCGATGCCGGCGCCGCCACAAAGACCCACACGGGCGATTTTCTTTCCTCGCGAGCGGGTGGCCCTGACCACAGGACTTCCGAACGTGCGCTTCACCAATGCGACGAAAGCGGCCTCGTCGAGAGGCTCTGCCAAATCGCCGATAATGCCAAGTCCCGAATAGGGGGCTTCGTTGGCAAGCGCGATGAAATCGTAGGCGGGTTCTTCGTAGGGATGGGCGTCACGCAATGCGGACTCGACTTTGCTTTGAAGCCACGACGACATCAACACTTCAAGACGCGCCTCTTTTTCGCGGTGAAGTTCTCCCCTATCGCCCACGTAGGGATTCGACCCTTCGAGCGCACGGAACGTGCCTTCACCTTCGACGGCATAACTACAGGAATCGTAGTCGCCGAGTTGACCGGCGCCGGCGGCGAAAATGGCCTCACGCACTTTTTCGACATGCGAAGTCGGCACCATCGTCACCAGTTTCATCATCCGTCCTGTTTGGCGGTCGAGAGTGGCGACGTTTTTAAGTCCAAGCATTCGCGCCATCTCCCATGATACGCCACCGTGGGCAATATCAACGGCGGTATGGCACGAATAGATGGCGATGCCTGCCTTGATTGCTTTGGTCACAACCGCCCCTATCCTACCACGTGGAACGACTTTTTTGATGGCGTGGAAAATCAGCGGATGGTGGGTGAGGATGAGATTCGCGCCCATAGCGACAGCCTCATCGACGATTTTGGGGGTGGCATCGACGCAAATCAACACGCCATGACATTCGTCGGACATGTCGCCCACTTGGACGCCAGTGTTGTCGAAACTCTCCTGCAATGCCGGCGGAGCGAATCGCTCGATTTCACGAATTATATCGGAATGACGAACCATTTAGGATTGAGGATTTATAATTTAGGATTTGGAATGGAAAAATGATGCATTGACTATTCTTCCTTTTTAAGAGCGAGAGCGATAGAGAGTTCGTCAAGTTGCTCTTGTTCGATTTCCGACGGAGCGTCAATCATCACGTCGCGACCCGAGTTGTTCTTCGGGAAAGCGATGGTGTCGCGGATAGAGTCGAGACCTGCAAGAATCGACACGAAGCGGTCGAAACCGAAAGCCAATCCACCATGAGGGGGCGCGCCGTACTTGAAGGCGTTCATCAGGAAGCCGAATTTGTATTGCGCGTCTTCGTCGGACAAGCCGAGAAGATGGAACATCTTGTTCTGAAGTTCGGAATCGTGGATACGGATGCTGCCGCCGCCAAGTTCGTTGCCATTGACAACCATGTCGTAGGCCGTGGCGCGAACTTCGCCCGTTGCCGTTTCGAGTTTGTCGATGTCGTCGGGATTGGGCGACGTGAACGGGTGGTGCATAGCGTAGTAGCGTTGCGTCTCGTCGTCCCACTCAAACAGCGGGAAATCGACAACCCAGAGGCAAGAGAACTTCTGCGGGTCGCGCAATCCGAGGCGTGAGCCCATTTCGAGGCGAAGTTCGTTGAGTTGCTTACGGGTTTTCATCGTTTCGCCAGCGAGGATAAGGATAAGGTCGCCCTTCTTAGCCTCGCAGCGTTCAGCCCATGCGCGGAGTTCGTCATCGGTGTAGAATTTGCCCACCGACGATTTAATCGAGCCGTCCTCTTCGAGTTTCACCCACATCATGCCCTTTGCGCCCACTTGCGGACGTTTCACGAACTCGGTGAGTTGGTCAAGTTGCTTGCGGGTGTAGTTGGCGCAACCTGGAGCGCAGATGGCACCGACATAAGGAGCATCGTCCATAACGGAGAAGCCCTTGCCTACGGTGAGGTCCTTAAGTTCAACGAAACGCATACCGAAACGGGTGTCGGGCTTGTCGGAACCATAGTATTTCATCGCATCGGCCCACGTCATGCGCGGGAACGGCTCGGTGAAATCAATGTCCTTGACATATTTGAAAATATGTTTGACGAGTCCTTCGAACACCTGGAGAACGTCCTCCTGCTCGACAAACGACATCTCACAGTCGATTTGGGTAAATTCTGGTTGACGGTCAGCGCGGAGGTCTTCGTCGCGGAAACACTTGACAATTTGGAAATAACGGTCGAAACCGCTCACCATCAGCAACTGCTTGAACGTCTGTGGTGACTGCGGAAGGGCGTAGAACTGCCCCGGATTCATGCGTGAAGGCACGACGAAGTCGCGTGCGCCTTCGGGCGTAGACTTGATGAGCACAGGCGTTTCCACCTCGAGAAAACCGAGGCTGTCGAGATAGCGGCGGATTTCGAACGCCATGCGATGTCGCAACTCGAGATTGCGACGCACACACGAGCGGCGAAGGTCGAGATAACGGTACTTCATGCGAAGGTCGTCACCGCCGTCGGTGTCGTCCTCGATTTTGAAAGGCGGGACTTCCGAGCGGTTCAAAACTTTAAGTTCGCGGGCAATGATTTCGATGTCGCCTGTAGGAAGGTTCGGGTTTTTGCTCTGACGCTCTGCAACCGTGCCGGTGATTTGCACCACATATTCACGGCCCAAACGGCTGGCGGCCTCGCAGAGGTCTGCGTCGGTATCGTTGTTAAACACTACTTGAGTGATGCCGTAACGGTCGCGGACATCAACGAAAGTCATTCCGCCCATGCGGCGGTTTTTCTGTACCCAGCCGGCGAGGGTTACCACCTTTCCGGCATCGGCTAAGCGGAGTTCTCCGCAAGTGTTTGTTCTATACATTTGGCAATTATTTACTTGCTTTTAGGCTATTTTCGTTTTAACTTGTAAAGTTACAAAATTTCCCGCTTTTGTGCAAACTGATTTTTTTCATTTTAAAACCATTTCCCATATACTTGCACAAAACGACTTATATCTTTATTTTGTTTTGAGGACAGAACAATTTAACCATCGCTAAACTATCCCAGCAAAAGATATAAAACATATATCACAAAAGGACCCTTATTGTAGGGTCTTTCAATTTGTGGCATAATTGAAAAGAATGGCAACAATCCGAATATACCTAAAACGTCGTTTAAAACACACGACACAATTTACATTGTATTCGCAATAGTGGCAATAACGCCTCCAAGATATAAAACACCAATTATAATAATGCTGACCGAAATTATAAATTTAGACACTTTTTGATTAACAAAATGGCTCGCTAACATCAAAAGAATTACCAAAAAGTAAAAAGGGGATGTATAGAAAAACGCCAATGACCATTCAGGTCCAAAAAAGAACACAATTAAACCATATATCGTGAAAAACAGGAGAGACAGAATGCATATTATCAAATCGATTCTCCATTTCTCAATTAATCGATATGCCGTCTCAAACAAATGTTTCATTTTTATCATTTTAGTATTATCTATAATAGCCTATATTCGAAACAATTATCTCCTTCAATCTCATAAATCCAAACTTGATTGTGAAAACAAAAGATTTTCCCTATTTTTTTCCCATCCAAATATAGATACGGCCATTTTAATTCAAAAGGAGATTCCGAATCAAACCATAGCATATCGTGTTTAATAATCGACTCGTAGTGGGGCGAAAATGCTGTTTTCCAATCATGGGAAGTTATGTATAAGGGAGTATTGTACCAGATAACGCTAGCAATAAAACTCGTTCCTATAGCCAACATAAGAATTATCAACAAACGTTTCATTTAACCCTCCTTTCTTTTTGACGATGATTTACACACAGTCTTTCTTACATTTTTACTGTTTCTCATTATGTGTTCATTTTGTTGGCAAATTTACAAAAAAACTGCTATATATTCAAGTCATAAGCGAAATAAAAAAGAAGCCGCCGGATTTCTCCGACGACTTCGATTCACTAACTTAAAATATTACAATTATGGTACAAATCCCATTAAGGGATAAGATTGTGCTTGCGGAAAATCTTTTGGATTTTTTCGAGGGCTTCAGTCACCTGCTCTTTCGTGTGAGTAGCAGTATGTGCCGTAGCCTGTCATAGCCTGATAGCCGAGTCTGTTCTTCACGGCGACGAGTTCGTCGCCGCTTTCCGCAAAGTTATTCAAAAATCCGTAATCGTCATAATAATTTACAAAAGATGATTAGTCAAAACTTATAGCCAAACTTCATCTGTCGAATAAAATTCCCATAAGCCCCGGGACTCATCATATCTATATGTATGATAGAAAGACTCCGCCCAAGAATCTACTATAATATGTCGTAGTGAAAATCGGCTTGTTCGGATTCTTTTATAAGAACCAGCATTAATTTTAATCATTATATAATTTCTATATAAAAAGGTTCGTTCATACCTCACATACGACACACTCCTTTTTTTATTTAGCAACTTTGACATTGTTTTTTTGTCAGTAGTCCTATATGTCTTAATAGACCTGTTTATGTTTGACAAAAGAGAGTCGCTAAAAATGAAATCTGGAGGTAAATTATCGGCACAAACAGGATATAAAGTTGAATAGTCAGGAGGATTCCCGGGGAAAGCCAATTGTTT
>JAFZPB010000185.1 GCA_017552595.1 Muribaculaceae bacterium | reverse complement strand
TTTTAGGCGATACCTCTATAATATCTCGTGAACGCACGAAGAGCTCGTACTCTTTCTCTCCAAACCATTTCTCGTATAGCCACTCTGAGATAATGTCAGTTTTGTTGTATTCGAAGCCATAGCGATAAAGCACCTCTGCATTGATGAATTGTATCTCAAACAATGTTGGTTGGGAATCTGAGCTTCCATCCAATGCAAAAGGGTCATAGGGTAGTGTATCACCTTCATTCAGCCTGACAGAACGTCGAACCATACTACGCATAGTTGATATGGCCTGAATCAAATTACTCTTGCCACCCGAGTTGGCACCATACAAGACTGCCAACGGAAGCAAACTATACTTACCTTCGCTAATTACAGACTCTTTGTGTTCCTTTATGGAACTCGCCTCCATGCTAAAAGTACGCTCCTGTGTGAAAGAGCGATAATTCTTAACTGTGAAATTTACTAGCATATCTCAAAATTTTCTGCAAAGATACAATTAAAATTTGATATGCTATGTAATTTATGAGAAAAATTCTCAAAACCAAAGCAATTTTAACACAAACGAACGACCTTACATATCGTAGACGCGAAAAATACTCATTTTTTTGTTGCGCTGGTTTTGGTTATGCGTATTATAAGAACGGAAAACATAGTTGCAAAAAACAATAAAGTCTTATTCAAGATTGAAATCATCCATAATTGCACATTTGCACCTTATTCGTGGTTTAATAAAGTTAAAAACGTTAAATCTCCCTATTTTCCATTTTCTGCAGAATCTACGTCATCACTTTTCTACCGTTTAGATTGCAACTCGTTGATACAAAACGATTTGCAAATACTATGGTTGTAGCGGATTGACATCAGTGGCTAATTATGCATTAACGCCGCAGACGATAGACGATTATGTGTTTTATGGTGTTGATATATCCAACTGTAAACTATATGTTTGGCACGAATCGCTCGACGCTTATAAGGCCGCAAATGTTTGGAAAGACTTTGATATTCAGGATTTGGGCGGCGTAGAAGGTGTAGAAGTTGACGAAGCCAAAAAAGAGGTCGAAGGCTATTACGACATGAAAGGCATCCGCCTCAACGAGCCCGCCCGCGGCCAAGTCAACATCGTCCGCTACAAAGACGGCTCTTCGCAGAAAATCGTTGTTAAGTAGTTTCTCACACAAAGGTTTATCAATTGACAAAGGTTTTGATGCCTTCGCCATCGTGCACCGCTTTTCAAGCGACTTGCACTTCAAAACTTTGCCGAGCCACATCGTGGGTTCATAATGCATAGTGCATAATGGGGGATGCTCGGCACCGAGCATCCCTTTTTCGTGTGTTGATGTTCCCCATTAAAAAAACTCCTTAACTCTCCACACTCCTTAGAGATTCTCGCTCCGAATGCATATTTATTCACATTGATTGCATAACCGTGCCAATGACACCGTGCCAAACGAAAAATGGGCATCTGGATTTTTGGCACGATTGCCCCTAAATCCCGCTCTCGCGCCTCGTAGCCCATGATTTGCTGTGCCAAATCGTGCCACAACCGTGCCACTATGGAACGCGAAACGTTAACCGCATGGAATTGCCAATTATTATTATGAATTTATGGATAATTTAGGGTAATTCGTGTTAAAGATTTATCCGTCGCGAAGTCTCTTTCAACTCTAAACTCTCCTCTCTAAACTTTATATTTCCTCTTTATTCAATAGGTACGATGCGCATATCGCGCCAGTGGTGGGTATGGGAGTAGGCTTCGACGGCTTCGGCAGGGACGTGGAGCGTGATGCGCTCGGGGTGGTCGACGATGGCAGTGACTATTTGCGGTGTGGGCGAGAGGTTGTAGATGTCGGTGAGCGCGGCATCCTCGTAGAATGCGTATTCTCCGATTTCCGTCACAGCGGCTGGGATTGTGATTTCGCGAAGGAGTTTGCACTCGTAGAAAACCCCGCGGTCAATCACTTTCAGCGATGATGGAAGGTAAACTTCGATGAGGCGGTCGCTTTTGGCGAAAGCGTCGAAGCCGATTCGTTCAACACCTTCCGGAATGTATAGGCTTTCGATGCTGCATCCCACAAAGCATTGGCGAGAAATTTCGGTGAGCGAAGACGACAATTTGATGTTTTTGACACCCTTGCAGGCATTGAATGCACCAACCCCCAACTTCTTAATGGTGTTGGGCAGAGAAATTGTCGCAATTTTCATGCATCCCTTAAAACTGTTTTCGCCTATCGTTTTAATTCCCTCGGGGATGTATATTGCCTTTATATTCTCGTAGTATTGAAATGCCTCATCGCTGATGGCAACGACATCGTAAGTAATCCCCGCGGTTTTGACTTGAGACATGATATTGATAGATCCGTTTGGCGTGCTAGATGCGCCGACAACGGTGCATGTGCGGTCGGTTTCAGAGAGAATCTTGTAGTAAATGCTACGGTCTTCAATATCGTAATCGATATTCATTTTCGGTATGATTTCCAATGCATCCCACCAAAAGACAAAAGATTCGATGCTGAAAAGAATTCTCACACCAAGAAAAAGCAAGACGGAGGTGACGACTATAGCCAACGAGCGACGAATTGTGCGTTTCCGTGCGGTGATGGCTCGGATGATTTCGTCGGTGCTTTGATAGCGTCGGCTCTTGTCGCTGTTTATACAGCGCCGAGCAATTTTATAATAGACTTTGGGCACCGCCGATGATGTGTGTGACTTGATGGTGTTGATGATTTGACCGACGCAATAGATGTCGGTGGTGATGTCGATTGCGTCGATGTCGGCATGTTCGGGGGCGGCATAGCGGTCGGTTTTCCCCGCTGTAGCACTGTAGGCGTCGGTGAAGCAGAAACCGAGGTCGATGAGTTTCACGTCGTTGCCAACTTGCGTGAGGATGATGTTCTCAGGTTTAAGGTCGGAATAGACCACGTGTCGGCGGTGGAGCGAACCAAGGGCGTTGAGAAGTTGAATGAAAAATTTGTCGATGTTGCGCCGCGAAAGAAAATAGTCGGGGTCGGAGCCGAGGCGTTGGGCAAGAGTTTGCCCCGCCACATATTCCATCTTGATAGAACATTCGTCGGGTTCGTCGGTGAGCGAGTAGTATTTGACGATGTTTTCGTGGTGGATTTCGCTCCCGAGTTCGAATTCCTTACGGAAAAGCGTGCGGTAGTCGTTTTTGTCGAGATATTCTTCGCGTAGGCGTTTGAGGAAAAATTGTTTGCCGTTTTTTTCGACCACAAGTCCTTGCGACGTTTTCCCTTCAAACGTCGTTTGCCGGATTAGATGACGTTCGCTGATAACGAAGCCGCTGTTGTCGATGAAAGAATTGTCGGCCATTAGGTCGGTTAACGGTTAAATGACTGTGAAGGCGATTCCGGAAACTCTCCCGCAGACGTAATCGCCCAAGTCTTTGCCGTCGCGGCACAGGGCGGTGAGGTAAAGGGGTTCGTTGGCAATAAGAGCGGAGCAACGGAAAGAGTCGCCAAGCCGAAGTTTGCTGTTCCGACATTCGGTTATTGTAAATGTGCCGTCACCAAGATGCTTAATGGTGATTTCGCGGTCGGGGTCCCAAATCACCCTAATGAGTTGCCCTTCGGCGATGTCGGCTGAGTGTAGCCTTCGGTCGTTGATGAAATTGCTTTGTGAGTCGCCACCGGCTTCGATGTTCGCGATGAACGAATTCCAATCCTTATGTCCTACATAGATAGCGAGCGTGTCGAGAGAGTATCGTCGAGGGATAAACTCGTTGTTAGTTGGAAGATAGCCCCAAAAGCGCTTAAGCGTAGTAGGGGAAATGTAACGATGAGTAAGCGAATCGATGGATTTGGCAAGGCGGTCGAAGTCGGCAGGGGAGAGCGGTTCGATTCGACTTGTACGCTCCACGAGTTGCCGTAGTGACATATATGTGGTCTCGTCGGTCATTAAAAACGGGGGTTAGTGACTATTCTGTTAATTATGCAAATGTACGAAATAATTTTGACTTTAAGAAAAGAAATATGAGATTATTTTGTGAGGGTTTTGGTGGGGCGGATGGAGCCGTCGGAGAGGATGTCGACGCGGATTGTCACTTCGCCGCGCGGGGCGGCGGCGATGGCTTGGCCTTGTAGGTTGTAGAAGCGTGTCGCCACGATTTTGGCGTTGCCCGAGCGGTCGTCGGTGATGGGTTCAACTCCATCGGGGACGCTGAGATAAACGCCGTCGATTCGCGGAAGTTCGAGATGGTATGGGGTGTTGGTCTTGCCGCCGAATGTCAGGGCGATGCTGTTGAGTCGGACGGGGTAGATGCCGACGTCGGCAGGGTCGGCGAATGCGCTGATGTCGACGGTGACAGTCTTAGTGTCGCCGTCGCCGAATTCTTTGACGGTGTGTTTGACTGATGCGGCGCCGTTGGCTGATGCAGTGACTGTGAGGGCGTTGACAACTGCTTCTCCCGGAATCATCTGCAGTTGGATGGCATCGGGAAGACTGAAAATTTGGCGGTCGGTGGCGATGGTCAGCAGCGGGCTGCGGGTCGACGACAAGGTGTAGTCGATGGCGATGCCTCCGCCTTCGATGGGGGAGAGGGTAATCTCTTTTATGCCCGACTTTGTGAACGACAGCGAGGAAACATCAACGCCGTCAAGAATCGGCAAGAGCCGCGATGTGGGATTCTCGACATTTACTTTGACAGTGCCGGAATAGGAATCAACCGAGCCGGTTATGTCGGCATGGCCGTCATTGTTAGGCTGGACAAGGCCGATGTCGCTGACTGCCGCCACATTGTCGTCGGTCGAAGTCCACGAAAACGCTTGCGAACTTATCGCCATCATCGAGCCGTTGACTTCCGACTCCACTTCGACGGTCCACGGGTGATAGCGGTCGAGTAGCACCTCGGCATATTTCATCCGGGGTTGAGCCGACCCTGCCACGTTTACGGGTAGCGTGGCCGTCAGGCCGTTGTAGTGGGCCGTTAAGGCGGCGTATCCGTCGCCGTTGCCGAAGAATGTGGCGTCGTCGATGATTTCGCCGATTTCGGCGGGGCAGGTTAGCGTGAATCCTTCGACATTGGTGGAAATCAGTTGACCGTATTGGTTATAGCCATAGATAACAGGCTTGTAGATGCCGTATTTCGGGAAGTTGATGGCTGTGTCGAGAAAGCGTATTTCGGCAATTTCGTTGTCTTCGGGGGCAAGAAGGACGGCGTAAAGGCCTTCGGCCACAGCTCGTTCCGAACCGTCGGAAGGGTGGTTGACTATTCCCGACGATTCGAGCCACATTCCCGTCGAACCACCGCCGTCGAAGTTGACAGCCTCATAGCAGCCGAGGAAACGCATAAGGTCGGCACCCTGCGGATAGGTACACCCTGCGGATGTCGTGGAACGGCCATCGACGGCGCACCAGATTTGATGTTTGCGTTCGCGGTCGTTGCCGGCCATTGTGCGAGGGTTGTAACTGTCGCGCGGGTTGATAAAGCGGTCGGCTTCCATTTGTGTCACACCGTCTTTCAGGATTACCACGTCACCACCGGCGATTTCCTTGATGTCGGGGTTTATGTCGTGGGCGAAGAGGTGCCAGTTGAAGTTGAGTGTCAGAATGTCGCCGTCGTGAAGCGAAGCGATAGCGGCTGCGGCATCGGGCCCTGCGGAAATCACGCCTCCGCCAACGGGAATTGCGCGATTGCCTGTCGTAGTGGGTTCTCCTACAACTTTGACGCGGACAGGTCCATTTACCCGCCATGATTCACCTTCGGCAAGCGCGACAGCAACTTCCGTTGTCCACGTGGATGTAAATTTAGTGGATTTGCCTCGGAATTGGTTGGAGAAAATCATATCGGCGTTGCCGCAGTACATTTCGTTGTTGATTTCGCGGATAGGGTAGGTGATGCCGGAGGATTCGACGGTCATGGAGAAAGAGGTCGTCGGCGTGTCGCACCAAGCCGCACCGTTGCGACCTATGATGAAGTGGCCTCTGACGCCCGGAGCGGTGTCCATTGAGGTTGTCGTTGCGATTTGACCGTCGATTACTGTCGATTGGTTGGGCACGCCAATCCATGGAGCCCAAGTGATGAAAAAGTCGGAGTTGATGCCTGCGATATAGTGTTCGGTGGCGTTTGAATGGCGCGTGGCGTAGGATGAAATGCGTTCGACGGTGTGGATGGAATCGTTGCCGAGTCCAACGCGGAAGTCGATATTTTGCGCTTGGGCAATCTCCGTGTCGATGACAAAGACATTCATCGCTCGGTTGGCGGTGGATTGCGATGTCAGCCGCAGTTGGGAGTAGAACATGCCCGGTCCGGCTTTATAGTGGCGTAAAGTGTCGACTGTGAAAGTCTCGCCCTGCAAATCAACGGTTGTTGAGGCCGAGGTGCTTACCGACAACGCGGCCGCTGTCAGTAGCGTTGTGCATATCGAAAGGACTGCTTTCATGATAAATCAAAGGAGTTTTTCTTTTTGTAGTTTTATATCCATCGCATATTTACACAAATTCTCGCAAATTATTGCTAAATTTGCAGGTCAATACGATAGAACATGGTGGATATAAAGTTCGATAGCGTGATTTCGGAGAAGGCTGCCGGCTTAAAGGTGGTGGCTGTCGCTGCCGATGTGGAAAATGTGCCCACGTCCGACGCTTTGTGGAGCGACATCGAATCGGCTTCGGCGGCTCTGCGTGAAGCCGTGGGCGAAATGGCGGGCATAAATTTGCGCCC
>JAFZPB010000184.1 GCA_017552595.1 Muribaculaceae bacterium | reverse complement strand
ATGCAAAGGCTTGAAATAGGCGATGGAGTGTCGAATCCGACGTTCAGCCCCGACGGAAGCCGCATGCTTTTCAGTACCGAAAATTTCACCGGGCTGAAATCGCTCGACCTTGCTACGGGTGAAGTCACCGTCATCGACACATCGATGGCTGCGGGTTACAATCCCGTTTTCTCGCCCGACGGTTCGAAAGTGTATTATCGCACAGCATCCAATAAGGGCGTGCTCGTCTATCGCGATGTGGTCAGTTACGATTTTAAGAAGGCCGAACGCAAACAGATTCTCGAGCCTACCCGCGAAAGGATTGTGGTAGCCGCCGACGCTGAAGCGGTGAGGGTGCGTTCGCCGAAAGGTTTCGTGGCAGGGACAAACGGCAACAAAGCCCGCTTCGTAGCAAGCAATTTCGAGACCATCAGCGTTTTCGACGGTAAGGGCCAAAAAGAAATCAACCCGCTCGCCGACGGTTATACTTATGAATGGGCATCGCTGTCGCCCGACGGCAAACGCATTCTTTTCTCCGAACCTTTCCTCGGCATCTACGTTTGCGGTCTTGACGGTTCCAATCCCGTTCAAATCGCAAAGCGTGGCGCTTATCCCCAATGGGTCAACGACGATATTGTGGCGATTGTCGTCACTAAGGACGACGGCTACGGCATCCTCGCTTCGCGAATCGACGCCGTTGAAATCTCAACAGGCAAAGTCACTGCTCTCACACCCGACGATGTCGTGGCAACCGAGATGAGCGTCTGCCCTGCAACCCGCCAATTGGCGTTCTCCACTCTCGACGGCAAAATGTATATCACTAACCTCATAATCCGCTGATTGTCATGAAGAAGTTATTATCTATTCTGTTGGCGGCTGTTATGGGTGCCGCATCCGTGGGGGCTATCAACCTCAAGGACGTAAAAGTGTATATTAACCCGGGTCACGGAGGATACGACGCAAACGACCGTCCGCTTCAGATTTATCCTTTCGCCAGCGGCGACACCGCAGGCTATTGGGAATCGACAAGTAACCTCTACAAAGGTCTTCACCTCAAATATATCCTCGATTCGCTCGGCGTTCAGACGAAGATGTCGCGTGTGAAGAACACTACCGCCGACGACCGCGGTCTCTCGAGTATCGCCAACGAGGCGAACAACTGGGGTGCCGACGTTTTCTTCTCTATCCACTCCAATGCGGGCGAGGACTGCAACACGCCGTTGACAATCTATCGTGAGAACTCTATCGGTGTGCCGCGTTTCTCGTCGAACGTCACTTTGTCGAACTATCTTTGGGACAATCTCCATTCGAGCCATCTGTCGATATGGACACGCGAATCGCGCTACGTTATCGGCGACTTGACATTCTACTACGGAGTTTATTCCAATGGTCTCGGTGTGCTTCGTCCGCTATGGGTGCCCGGGCTGCTCTCTGAAGGTAGCAACCATGAGCATCGTCCTGAAGCCCACCGCCTTATGAACGACGACTTCCGTTGGCTTGAGGCTTGGCACTTTGCCAAGACTGTGCTCGAATTCGTCAACGCATCCGAACGCTTTGTCACGGGCAACGTGGCCGGCGTGGTTTACGACAACCACAATCTCCGCACATGGTATTATCCGATTCTTTCGACGTTCCACTTCTTTGGACGAGACAACAATGCCGCACTCAACGGAGCCTATATCGAACTTGTCGATGCCGGTGGAAATGTGGTGCAGAAACGCACGACCGACAATATGTATAACGGCGTTTATGTTTTCCGCAACGTTACGCCTGGCTCTTACACCGTGCGCACTT
>JAFZPB010000183.1 GCA_017552595.1 Muribaculaceae bacterium | reverse complement strand
GCCCACGCTTTCTTCGGCGTTCCCGCTGCCGACAAAGAAAAAGTCCGCATCGAACTCAACAAGTTCATCGCAGAAGTCCAAAACGAATATAAGGTTGAAGACCCCGATATCAAATTCGACCTCTGCTCGGAAGACGCACCCGCGAACGTTATCGATGCCAAAACCTCCGACAACCTTATCAAAGCGCTCTACAGTTCGCCTCACGGAGTTGTCGCAATGAGCAAGGACATCGAAGGTCTTGTGGAAACATCCACCAACCTCGCCTCAGTGAAGATGCTTCCCGACAACCAGATTCTCGTAGTCACGAGCCAGCGCAGTTCGGTGGAATCAAGCAAACTCGACATCGCACATCAAGTCGAAGCCCACTTCAAATTGGCTGGTGCTGAAGTCTCCCACGGCGACGGATATCCTGGTTGGGAGCCTAACATGGAATCGCCCATCATGCACATTGTCCGCGACGCTTATAAAGAATTGTTCAAAGTCGACCCGGTCATCACCGCTATCCATGCAGGTCTTGAATGCGGCTTGCTGGTAAGCAAATATCCGCACCTTGACATGGTGTCGATTGGCCCGACTCTGCGCAACGTTCACTCACCTTCCGAGATGATGCACATTCCCGCAGTAGAACGTTTCTGGAAACACTTGGCATTAGTGCTCGAAAAAGTTGCCGACCTTAAAAAGTAGGCAAAACATACGGCAATAGCCACCGGTAGCGATTACTGGTGGCTATGCCTTTTTATTAACCAAATCTACATTCCATGAGATTTCTTTTACTTTTTGCATCCACTATCTTTGTTTTTGCAGCGGCGATGACTTCGGAAGTTTTCGCTGAGCGTGCCTATAATCAAAATGCCGACACAATAACCGCAATCGCCGACACTGTCGACGCCGCGGAAATCGTCGAAGACACCCTGTCACACGACACCACCCGCCTCACCGAAGCCGACTTCCGTCGCGCCGCCGACTCCATCGGTTGCGAAGTCGCCGCCATCAAAGCCGTGGTCAATTGTGAAGCCGGGCCCACCCACAAGGGCTTCTGGAAAGCCGGCTATCCCATCGCAAACTTTGACCTCTCGGTGTATCCGAAATTCTGCCGCAAACGCGGAATTAACCCGTCGGCATATAAGAAATTCTATAAAAAACAGCCTCGCGGACAAGCCAACGTTTGGGCAAAACTTGAGGCAGCCATGCAAGTCGACCGCCAATCTGCAATCGAAGGCACATTCTGGGGAATGTTCCAAATCGGAGGCTTCAACTGGTCGAAGTGCGGTTGCAAGGACATTGAGGAATTCTACTCTCGAATGTGCAAGTCGGAGGGCGAGCAACTTATGCTGTTCGTGGCGTTTATAAAGACGACCGACCTTGACCGGCATCTTCGCTCCCACAACTGGGCTGCATTCTCGCGAAGTTACAACGGTCCGTCGTATGCCGCGCGTGGCTACCACACCCGAATGGCAGCATATTTCGCGAAATACAACAAATAATCAAAATTCAAATAATATAAAATGAACGGAGGAGGTGTCATCCCGACAACTCCTCCGCGTGTTAAAACCTTAAAATCTAATCCTATGAAAAAACTATAATTTATGAAAAAGTCTTTTTTCTATTACTTCTCTTACTCTTTTGCCTCTTTGACGCAGTTTGTGGCAAAAAGTTTTATCGGCACCGAAAATTTTAATCTTTTTTGACACAAACCACTCCATTTTAACAATTCTTTTCGTAACTTTGTGTTCGCTATGGCACAATTCAGAATAAACATACTTGGTTGTGGCTCCGCATCTCCCTCAATGCGCCACATGCCGTCGTGCCAAGTCGTCGACTTCCGCGACAACCTCTTTATGATTGACTGCGGCGAAGGCGCACAACTCCAACTGCGTCGCCTCAAACTTAAATTTCAACGACTAAGTCATATTTTCATATCTCACCTACATGGCGACCACGTGCTCGGTCTGCCCGGACTGCTTTCAACTCTCGACTTGAACGAAAAGCATGGGTCGGTCACCATCCATACATTTCCCGAAGGCATTAAAATCCTCCGCCAGATCACCGATTTCTTTTGCGAATACTCCTCATTTGATATCCTTTACGAGCCGGTTAGCCACAAAGGCGGATTGGTGTTCGAAAACGACGCCTTGGCTGTCAAGGCATTTCCTCTTGAGCACTCGAAACCCTGCGTCGGTTATCTTTTTGAAGAAAAGCCCAAACAGCGACATTTAATCGGCGAAATGGTTGATTTCTACAACGTCCCGATAAGCCAACGTGCGGCGCTCAAGGCCGGAGCCGACTTTGTGACCGAAAGCGGCGAAATAATCGCCAACAATCGGTTGACTACTGACCCCGACCCGTCGGTCAGTTACGCCTATTGTTCCGACACCCGCTATATGCCTACGCTTGCCGAGCGGCTCCGCGGTGTTGACACTATCTACCACGAGGCCACTTACGATGACTCGAAAGCCGCCAAAGCCCGTCAACGAGGTCATTCAACTGCCGGCGAAGCGGCTCAAGTGGCACGTGATGCAGGAGCAAAGCGTCTCATCCTCGGGCATTTTTCAAAAAGTTATCCCGACGAAGAAATCCATCGACTACAAGCCTCCGAGATTTTCAAAGGAGAATTGTTCATCGCTGACGAAGGAATGAAAATCGACCTATTATGACACCCAACGAAGATGATATCCGCTTTATGCGAGTCGCACTTGCCGAAGCGCGCAAGGCTCTTGATGACGGTGAAGTGCCTATCGGGGCCGTAGTCGTAGCCAACGGCCGCATTGTGGGTTGTGGGCACAACTCCACCGAACGCCTTAACGACGCAACCGCCCACGCTGAAATGATTGCCTTGACGGCGGCTATGAACAACTACGGCGGCAAATATCTCCCCGACGCCACACTCTACGTCACCGTCGAGCCTTGCCTGATGTGTGCAGGAGCAATCGGATGGAGCCAAGTGAAGCGGATTGTCTATGGTGCCGACGACGAAAAACGAGGCTATTCCACATTTGTGGCACGTCAGCCGTTCCATCCAAAAGCCATTGTGACGAAAGGTGTTCTCGCCGACGAGGCCGCCGAACTTATGCGAAACTTTTTTGCAGAACGACGATGACACATTTCATCAGCGACGGCGCAACAGGCACAATGCTCCGCTGTCTCGACCCCAATATCGACCTAACTGTTTACGACCGTCATCGCCTTGACTTGCTCGGCAAAATCCACCGCGCATACATCGATGCAGGAGCGAATTTCATCACCACCGACACCATTGCCGCCCCGCTCTGCCATTGGCACGACCTTATCGATGCCGCACGAACAGCCGCCGATGGCAAAGCATCCTTGATGCTCTCAATGCACGAATCGGGCGATTTCCCGCTTCCAGAACATATTGAAAAAGTGGATATTCTTCTGCTTGAATCGATAATTGATGCCAAAGCCGCTTTAAAAAAAATCGAACGACTTGCCGAGACCTACAACAAACCTATCTACGTAAGTTTTGCCTCGACAAACGACACTGCCGCCATTGCCGAAATCTGCAAAATTGAAAAGGTAAATACTATTGGCCTTAACTGCATTGACATCAGCGAGATACACAAAGGCCTCAAAAAAATAAGGGAACTAACCACAAAACCGATGTTCGCCCAACCGTCAGTCACCACCGATATCACGCCACATCAATTCGCCTACGCCATGAAAATTCTTCAAAAGCAATATCGACTTATCCTAATCGGAGGATGCTGCGGTACCACCCCCGAAATGATTCGCCTACTCGCGGAATAATTCCTAATTTCTAATCCTCATCACACTGCCGGTAGCGACATTCCGAGCAGACGACGATATAGGTCAAGGGCATAGACATCGGTCAT
>JAFZPB010000182.1 GCA_017552595.1 Muribaculaceae bacterium | reverse complement strand
CAGGGTCGGTCGTGCGCTCAGTATGGATAATAATTTTCGCGTCAGGGCACTCTTGACGGCATGCCGCAGACGCACTCTGTAAAAGAGCGACAAAACGAGGCCAATTTGCGTCGTCGCTGATAAAGCACTTTTTTGGATTGACGCAATCACGTTCGCCCCATAACATCCCAAACGAAATTTCATTTCCAATCTGAATCAAATCGGGCGTCGTGGATTGCTCTTTCATCTTTGCAAGCACTTGGCTTGTGTATTCACCGATTTTCGCTATAAGTGCATCATCAGAAAGACTTGACCATGCAGCAGGCGTCCACTGAGATGCGGGGTCGGCCCACGTGTCGCTATAATGAAAATCCAAGAGGAATTTCATGCCTGCGCTCTTAATTCGTGCACCAAGCGAAGCCACATAATCGACATCTTGAACAACACCGTTTTCGCCTGTAGGATTAACAAAAAGGCGAACTCTGACGGTATTAAATCCGGCTTCGTCTCTCATATAATTAAGCAGGTTGTCGATAGCAGAGCCTTCGGGAGTGAAATACGCCACGCCAGCCTCCTCATATTTTGGCAACATCGACATATCTCCACCCACGAGCCGCGTCTCTGCCAAAACATTTAAAGATATAGCCAACGTCAACAAGAACAAAGATATTCGCTTCATAATTCAATCATTTTTATATTTTCGCCATTGAGCAAAACATTTGCGGCGTGAAAGATATGCCATATCATTGTCGAATGCGTATGCTTCCTTCTCAAAAGATATTTTCCTATAGGCTTTGTAGTTTTTACCTTTTGTGAAGATAAGTCTGACCAACCACTCTGCGACATAAAGCAGATAAAACCCGACAAACAAAAGTTCAACCATCTGGCGAGTATGAATACGCTCATGGTTTATCAGCCTTTTTGACATCTTTGCCGTAGGCTTCATAAGAACCAAACCGAACAGATTGATGGCTGCATATCGGCGACCAAGCGGCAAGAAGCGAGTACGGACAACAGGCATAACTAAATATTATTTGACAATTATTTTTCTACTGCCGGAGAATGCCGAGCCTTCTATGGCAAGCAGATAAACGCCCTTCGGTAGCGCACGACAATCTATTGTAGCGAAACCGTCGGGTGCGGAAACAGCACGACACAAGCGTCCCGAGACAGAATATACTTTTGCGTTGAAACGGACATCGGAGGCCGAGCGTACTTCAAAGCAATTATCGTCGAGAGTCTTGACTAAGAATGGCGTTCCGCCGTCGGCAATAACCGACTCCACCCCTGCTCCTGAAAGCACCATCTGCAAGCCCGCCTCGGCGTTGAGTTTGCCGGCACCGGCTTTCACACCGCTTTCCGTCACAAATTCGTCGACAGTAGCGGTTTCTTGGGCAATCCAAACGGCATCTTCAATCGTCAAATCGGGGTTGACTTGTTTCCATAAAGCGAAAACGCCGCCAGCAAAAGGAGCCGCCATCGACGTTCCCTTCATCACACCCCAATAGTGGGTACGCTCGTTTGCAGTCACCTTTTTTGTGACAGAGGGGTCGTCAAGCGAAGGACTCGAACTATCCATATTATAGCCGTTTAACGATGAGGATATCACTGAACCGGGAGCGACAAAGTGTGGCAAATTGCGTCCGTCCCATAGTGTGCCCCAACTTGAAAAACTTGATATCAAACCTGCTTGGTAACTGGGACTGCTATAATATCCATATCCTTTCCCCTCAAAGTTCTTCCATGAGTTTCGAGTGTTGTATGAACCCACCACCGCGACACGACGCCCCGTCGCTATTCCGTTGACTGTCCCATCTGGGCCTCCTTCCACATAATCTGGATTGTTCCCCTTGGAGAATGTTGTACCCAAACTGCTATAATGATAAGCATAAACAGTGTGACCGGGGACACCCTCGACCGTGAATCCGAAAACATAGGAAGTAGACGTGCGGGCTTTTAATTTTGGCGAGAATGCTATATGATAACGATTGCTTCCATTGGCCAATTCGGATTGAATTCCGATTGAACCTGAAAAATATTGAGCAAGTGCGGGAATTGGCATTTCGTCGAAAGTCTCGTAACAATAGAACGTCTTTTCGAAACCAGTGTCGGTTACATACATCGGCTCAAGGGTCGCGACGATTTCAGCGTTGGTCATATCGTAGATAAACGGCTTGAGGACAAACGGCGTAGAGTCGTCTCCATAAATGTCAAGATTACCAGATAACGTACTCGACACCGAGGCGTTGAAGGCCATAACTGTTGAGAACGAATTATTTTCCTCAGTTAATGTTTTCTTAATCGCAATAGATTTCCCCGCATCGTTGCCCGACGAAATAGTGATAATCGGACAGGGCTGATAGGAATTGACATAATAGTCGAGATACTGCGCAAAGTAGGCGTATTCGTCGTGAGAACCTGCGGTGTTGCCAAGCGAAAGATTTATAACCGCCGGTTTGTCTACCGACTTCGCATATTCAAGGATATCGCGAACACCCAGAACTATATTGGCGTCGTAGAGACCGCCGCAAGAGACATAAATGTCAGATGCAGTTGCCACCCCGCTATAGTCGTTGGCTTCGTCGGCATACGAGCCAGCCATAATACCCAGAACGTGGGTACCATGGGTTTGTCCTGTCGTTTCAGTCGTAAAATTGGCTATTTCATCAGGTGTCAAATATTGATTTTTAACCCCTGAGGAACTGGTGAACTGAGAGATTCCTTTCACCCTTGAATTTCCGTTGGAATCCTTGAAATTGATATGGTTGGGGTCCAAACCCGTATCCATCAATCCCACAACGACACCCGCGCCGTTCACATCATAGCCGAGCGGTTTTCCTGAAGAATCCACGACACCTGCACGGATTGCATTTACACCGGAAGCCTCGCGGGCCATATCGTTCGAAATTGACACTTCCTTTTGTGTGGAAATGTATTTGACCGAAGGCAACTTGCTGACGTCATCAAGACTTGAAATAGGCATTTCCACTACAGCCAAATCATTCATGACATCGCGGATTATACATCCGTTTTGTTCCATTTCTGAAATCGCCGATTGCGAACCAAGCGACACAATTGTCAAAATGGTCTTATCCGACATCGAATTAGCGACACCTTTTGTCTTCGATTCACGTTCAGCGTGTTTGAAGTGACTTATAAGTGTCTGACCGTCAACGTCAATTTTAAACTGCGACATCGCCGGAAAATATGTAACTGCCGACAAAACAATGGCAGCGAACAAACCAAATTTAAACGATTTTTTCATTTGTCAATTCTACGGATGGGGTTAAGGGAGAAGAATCTTTTTCTAATTATATCTTTTATCTTGCAAATTTACACATTTTCCACGATATCACAAAAACCATAAACACCATTGGTCATCATAAGGCTTAGGCACGGTTTTTGCAAATAATTTCAAAAAATAATGACAACTATGAGCAAAAAGAATAAAGAACATTTAGACAACGAAGATGTTGTCAACGAAGAAACTAAAATAGAAGAGGAAGTTATGCCTGATGCTCAAGCCGTTGACGGCGAAACAAAAGCCGAAGATAGCGAAAAGCAGGAACTGACGCCCGAAGAGCGCCTTCAAGCCGAACTTGACGCAGCCAACGCTGAAATCGCAAAAGCGAAGAACGATTATCTGTTTCTGCGTGCCGAATTCGATAATTTCCGCAAACGTACCCTTAAAGAGAAAAGCGAGTTGCTGATTAACGGTGGAGAACGTGCATTTAAGGGTCTTCTTCCGGTAATCGACGACTTCGAAAGAGCCATCGGCGCATTTGCGACAACCGACGACCTTGACAGCATCAAGCAAGGAATCGAGTTGATTTACAACAAATTCACCAAATATCTCAACGATAACGGCGTGAAGAAAATCGAAGCCAAAGGCAACGAATTCGACACTGATTTTCATGAGGCAATGACTCTTGTCCCCGTCGAAGACGACGAACAAAAGGGAAAAGTAATTGACGTGATTGAAGAAGGTTACACAATGAACGACAAAGTAATACGCCACTCAAAAGTGGTTGTAGGAAAATAAGACACAACAATGGAAAAGAGAGACTACTATGAAGTGCTTGGGGTCGATAAAAAGGCCTCTGCAGAAGAAATAAAGAAAGCCTACCGCAAGTTGGCCGTCAAATATCACCCAGACAAGAACCCGGGCGACAAAAGTGCCGAGGAGAAATTCAAGGAGATTGGCGAAGCCTACAGCGTGCTTTCCGACCCGGAAAAGCGTGCCCGTTACGACCAATTCGGCCATAATTTCGATCAGCCAGGCGGTGGATTCGGCGGATTCGATTTCGGCGGATTCGACCCGTTCGAAGTGTTCCGTCAAGCATTCGGCGGCGGTGGCTTCGGCGGTGGCGGGTTCGGATTCAGCGGCTTCGGCGACCAAGGGTCGGGAGTCCGTCAAGGCTCAAACCTTCGAGGAAAAGTAAAACTCACGCTTGAAGAAATCGCCAACGGCGTCACTAAGAAGATTAAGGTCAACCACAGCGTGACCTGTTCGGTGTGCAACGGTTCGGGCGCAAAGAGTGCTTCCGCCACCAAGAAATGCGCACGATGCAATGGCACAGGCCGCATTATCACCACACAACGCACAATCTTAGGCGTGATGCAATCCGAATCAGTATGTCCTGAATGTCAAGGCATGGGCACCGTCATCACCGATAAGTGTCCACATTGCAATGGTCATGGTGTGGAAAAGAAAGAAGAAGTGGTCACATTCAACATTCCGGCAGGGGTTGAAGAAGGCATGGTTTTGACCGTCAAGGGCAAAGGCAATATGCCAGAGCGCGGCGGAACTCCAGGCGACCTTTATGTCGTCATCCAAGAGGAAAACAACACCGACCTCATCCGCGACCACGAAAATCTGATTTACAACTTGCTCCTCGATTTGCCGACAGCCATCCTTGGCGGCACAGCGGAAATCCCGACAGTCGGCGGACGTGCCCGCGTCACTATTGAGCCTGGCGTTCAACCCGGAAAAATTCTCCGACTTCAAGGCAAGGGTCTGCCCCGCCCCAACCGCTACGGCAAAGGTGATTTGCTCGTGAATATCCAAGTTTATATTCCCGAAAAACTCAACGAAGAGGAAAAACGTAAAATAGAAGCACTAAAAGACGCACCTGGCATCAAGCCGAGCGAAAGCGTCAGAAAACGCATCTTCTCACAATGGGAAATGTAAAATAAAAAGGCTCAACGAAAATTTTCCGTCTTTTTCTTGCGGGTTCGGATTATTCTCCGTAACTTCGCCGTCAAATTAAGGCTCAACAATGCTGACACGTGCCTCTTCGGAGCGTGTTGAACGTGCGGTTGTTGTGCCTTTTTTATTATTCCGCAGGGAATAGTGCCTTGTTAATATTGTCGAGGGCTTTGACTTTGTCCTCTTTACGAACCAATATCGAAACATTGTAGTTGCTGCCGCCGTAGGAAATCATTCTGACAGGAATGTCACGAACAGCATCAACCACTTTCGCTTCAAAGCCTATATTGTGCCACTCCAAGTCGCCCACAACACAGATAATCACCATATCTTCATCAACCGTCACTTTTCCTAAGTTCATCAATCGGTCAACGATTTCATGAAGATAAGTTGTGTTGTCGATGGTCACCGACACTCCCACTTCCGATGTTGCGATAAGGTCGATTGGCGTTTTCACTTTTTCAAACACCTCGAACACTTGGCTCAAGAAGTCGTAGGCCTGGAACATTCGGGAGGAATATACCTTAATGACGGTAATATTGTCCTTAGCGGCGACGGCCTTTACAGTTTTATGAGGCGGGAAATTGTAGATAAGCGTTCCTTTTGCCTCAGGTGCCATCGTATTGAGAATCCTAACGGGAATGTTGTTGAGTTTAGCGGGCAGAATACATGTCGGGTGCAACACTTTCGCGCCGAAATACGCCAATTCTGCGGCCTCTTCGAAACTTAGCGACTCAACGGGGTGAGTGGAATTGACATAACGGGGGTCGCTACTGTGCATTCCGTCGATGTCGGTCCATATTTGGATTTCGTCAGCCTTGACAGCCGCACCGATAAGCGATGCCGTATAGTCGCTTCCGCCACGCTTAAGGTTGTCGATTTCTCCAAGATAGTTTTTACAGATATACCCTTGAGTGATAAACAGTTTTGCATCGCCTGCCTCAGCGATGAGGCGATTTAGATTTTCTTCGATGAAATCAACGTCGGGGTCGCCGTCTTCGTCGGTGCGGACATATTCAAGCGTCGGGAGCAATACCGATTCGACACCGGTTTCTTTGAGATATGCATTCATTAGAATCGTCGACATTATCTCTCCTTGAGCGAGAATTTCTCGTTCGTCGACCGAAGTGAAATCATAGTCGGCAAGATAGCGTAATAACCCGAAAACCGCGTCAATTTGATTGTCAACATCGTCAATCGTATCTTGCGATGAATAGAGGTCGTAGATGGTTTGGACATACTTCTGCTGGAGCATGTTTATGGTTTCCTTTGCCGACACCACATTTTCTTTATATAGGTAGTCGCAAATTTCCACAAGCGTGTTGGTGGTTCCCGACATGGCGGAAAGGACAACGATGTTTCGTTCGCCGTCGTTAATCAGTTTCGCCACCTTTTTAATTTGCTCAGCCGAGCCGACGGAGGTGCCGCCGAATTTCATCACTTTCATTTGACCTCAACGAGTTGCTTGTTTTCTATACGGTAAATCGGATGAGGGAATTCCTCAACGAGCCCGACATTATGGGTTGCCATCACTACGGAAGCGGTGCCTTTTTCGACTATTGAATTGAGCAATTGGACAATCTGACGGCCTGCATCGGGGTCGAGGTTGCCAGTCGGCTCGTCGGCAAGGATAATGCTCGGTTTGTTGAGCAATGCGCGCGCAATCACGATGCGTTGTTGCTCGCCCCCCGACAATTCGTGAGGCATCTTATACTCCTTGCCGTCCATATCCACAGCCTTCAGCACTTCATTGATTCGTGATTCGATTTCGCCGCGGGATTTCCACCCTGTGGCACGAAGCACAAAGCGGAGGTTTTCAAAAACACTCCTGTCGGTCAGCAGTTGGAAGTCTTGAAACACCACGCCTACTTTACGACGTAGATACGGCACTTGGCGACGACGAAGGCGCATCAAATCATAGTCGAGTACTATAGCCTCCTTTGCCGATTCAATGCCGACTTCGGCATAAATCGTTTTGAGTAAACTACTCTTGCCGCTGCCGACACCACCGAGGAGATAGACAAATTCGCCCTCCTTCAATCGGAAGTTCACATCTTTCAGCACCGCCAACTCTTTGCGGTTGATATTGACTTCTTTATAGTCGATTAGATTCATATATCGTTCGTATTTAGTTTCAACAAATTTAATTGCCCATTTCCGAGATGAATTTTATTCGAGCGAGGCGGATTTCATCGTCGTTATAATCTCCGGCGAAATATGCGCACGCTTCGTCAAGGTCGTCGGCGTCGCTTTCGCGGTAGTATTCGAAAATTTCCTCCACGTCATCTTCGTCGAGACGGTCGTAGATTTCATAGTCGATATTTATGCGAGTCCCCGACCCGACAATAGTCTCTATTTCATCAAGTAATTCACTGAATGTCAAACCCTTCGACTGAGCGAGCGCATCAAGAGGAATCTTGCGGTCAATGCCTTCGATAATAGCCACCTTATTGCGGCTCTTGTTCGCGAGAATCTTAACTCGCATATCCTCAGGACGTTCGATTTCATTTTCGTCAACATATATCTTTATCAGTTCGACGAATTCCTTGCCGTAGCGTTTGGCCTTTCCGATGCCCACACCGGGGATTCTCAGAAGTTCGTCGATAGTGATAGGATATGTCGTGGCCATCGCTTCGAGCGACGGGTCTTGGAAAATCACGTAAGGCGGCAAATTGTTCTTACGGGCGATTTCCACGCGCAAATCTTTGAGGATTGAACACAATATCGGGTCGAGTGCGCCCGACATGCCTGTGCGCGGCACATCGATTTCGTCGGAATCGGAGTCGGAATAATCCACATCCTCAACCACCATAAACGGCTGTTGATTTTCAAGGAAATCGTGACCTTTGGCAGTCACTTTCAGCGTGCCGTAATTTTCAATGTCACGCTCTATATATCCCGCTATAACTCCTTGGCGGATAACGGCATTCAGCAGTCGTGTTGACACACCTTTTGAGCAACCGAAAATCTCAATCTGGTCGTGGTTGTACGAGCGGACACTACCCGAAGTGCGACCAATCATCACATCTATAATATGGTCAATTTTGAAACGTTCGTGAACGGCAAGAATCGTCTCGATTGCGTTGCACAATTCGTCGCCGGCTTCGATTTCACGCTTCGGATGGAGACAGTTATCGCAGTTGCCGCAGTTATCGGAGTCGTATTTCTCGCCGAAGTAGTTGAGCAAAGTTTTGCGGCGGCAAATCGATGATTCGGCATACGACGCCGTTTCGATAAGGAGTTGCTTGCCGATTTCCTGTTCCGATACTGGTTTGCCCTGCATGAATTTTTCCATCTTCTGGAGGTCCTTGTGCGTATAGAAGGTGATGCACTGTCCTTCTCCCCCATCGCGGCCTGCCCGACCAGACTCCTGATAGTAGCCTTCGAGCGACTTCGGAATATCGTAGTGGATAACGAATCTTACGTCGGGCTTGTCGATGCCCATGCCGAACGCGATAGTGGCGACAATGACATCGGCTTCTTCCATCAAGAATGCGTCTTGGTTTGCCGAGCGGGTTGCCGAGTCCATTCCGGCATGATAAGGCAACGCACGAATATCGTTGACACGGAGCACTTCCGCCAACTCTTCCACTTTCTTGCGACTCAAGCAATAGATGATGCCCGACTTACCCTCGTTGTTCTTGATAAAGCGAATAATATCCTTATCGACGGAGTCTTTTTTCTGACGAACTTCGTAGTAAAGATTCTCGCGGTTGAACGAAGATTTGAACACTGCAGCGTCGGTCATTCCGAGATTCGTCTGTATGTCGTGCTGAACCTTCGGGGTGGCAGTTGCGGTCAAGGCAATTACGGGCCGTTGTCCGATTTTATCGATTATCGGTCGAATACGGCGATATTCGGGACGGAAGTCGTGCCCCCATTCCGAAATACAGTGTGCCTCGTCAACGGCATAGAACGAGATATTGACCGACTTGAGAAACTCCACATTCATTTCCTTCGTCAATGTCTCGGGAGCCACATACAGCAGTTTGGTTTTGCCCGCCATAAGGTCGGCCTTCACTTGGTCAATTTGCGTACGGTTGAGCGACGAATTGAGGAAGTGGGCCACATTGTCCTCCTCGCTGAAATTGCGCATCGCATCCACTTGATTCTTCATCAAGGCGATGAGCGGCGAGATTACGATGGCTGTTCCTTCCATAAGGAGAGCCGGAAGTTGATAGCAGAGTGATTTACCGCCGCCGGTTGGCATCAAGACGAAAGTGTCGTGACCTTCAAGGAGACTCACCACGATTTCTTCCTGATTGCCCTTGAACGAGTCGAAGCCGAAAAAGCGTCGGAGTTCGGAGAGAAGTTTCTGCCTGTCGACCATATAGTTATTATAGAATTAAGTTGACTGTTTGGAGAGATTATTTTGTGCCCAAATAGGCTGATTCGAGTTTTTTTGCTGCGTATTCTTTAGTGACGACGAATTTAGGCGTGTGTTCTGACGGAACGTCAAACATCGCGTCAATCATAATCGTCTCGACCACCGACCGCAATCCGCGTGCGCCGATTTTGAATTCGATGGCCTTATCGACAATATAGTCGAGTGTGGCGTCCTCAAACACCAGTTCTACCCCATCAATTGCGAAGAGTTTTGTGTATTGACGGACGATTGCGTTTCTCGGCTCGGTCAAGATTCGCTTGAGCGCGTCGCGGTCAAGCGGGTCAAGATGAGTCAAAATCGGCAATCGGCCGATAATCTCCGGGATAAGGCCGAACGATTTGAGGTCCTGCGGCGTGATAAACTGCATCAGATTGTCGCGTTGGCGCTTTTGTGCAGCGGAATCCGACGTGTAACCGATTACGTGGGTGTTAAGCCGTTGGGCTATTTTCTGCTCGATTCCGTCGAAAGCGCCTCCGCAGATGAACAGAATATTTTTTGTATCCACCTCAATCATCCGTTGCTCAGGATGCTTGCGACCGCCCTGTGGCGGAACGAGCACTTTCGAACCCTCAAGGAGTTTCAAAAGACCCTGCTGAACACCTTCGCCGCTGACGTCGCGAGTTATCGATGGGTTGTCGCCCTTGCGGGCGATTTTGTCGATTTCGTCAATGAAGATAATGCCCTTTTCGGTCTTTTCCACATCGTAGTCGGCGGCCTGAAGCAGACGGGTCAATAGGCTTTCGATGTCCTCGCCCACATATCCCGCCTGTGTAAGCACTGTGGCATCGACTATTGTAAACGGAACTTCAAGAAAGCGGGCGATGGTCTTTGCCAAAAGCGTTTTGCCCGTTCCCGTCGGACCGACAAGGGCGATGTTGCTTTTTTCAATATCGATATCGTCCTCTGTCGGTTGATAGATTCGTTTATAGTGGTTATAAACAGCCACCGACAAATATTTCTTAGCCGTTTCCTGACCGATAACATATTCGTTGAGTTTATCGAAAATCTCCTTCGGCTTCGGCAACGACTCGCGCGCGCTGTCACTTTCGGCGTCCGACCGGCTGGTAACGTGGCGATGCTTACTTGACGACGTGCCCGAACCGAAAAATTCGTTAATCTGTTCGACACAATCCAAACAAATCATCAAGTCTTCGTTCAGAGGCGACGGTATGAGTAATTCGGTGTGGTTCTGGTCACGACCACAAAACGAACAGAATTCTTTTTTATTCTTTTTCGCCATTGCGGAAAAACTACATCTGTTTGTCGAGCACTTTGTCAATCATTCCGTAATCGAGGGCTTCCTTCGCTGTCATCCAGTAGTCGCGGTCGGAATCCTTAGCCACCTTTTCGATGTCAACACCTGAGTGTTCGGCGATGATTCCGTAAAGTTCCTGCTTGATTTTGAGGATTTCGCGGGCGGTGATTTCGATATCGGAAGCCTGACCTTGGGCGCCGCCGAGCGGTTGGTGAATCATCACGCGCGAGTGAGGCAAAGCGTAGCGTTTGCCCTTTTCGCCTGCCACGAGGAGCACTGCGGCCATCGAGGCGGCCATACCCGTGCAAATCGTCGAGACATCGCTGCCGATGAATTGCATCGTGTCGTAGATGCCGAGTCCGGCATAGACCGAACCGCCAGGCGAGTTAAGATAGATGGTGATATCCTTGCCGGGGTCGGAATTGTCGAGGAACAGAAGTTGGGCTTGGATTACGTTTGCTGCGTAATCGTCGATTTGAGTGCCGAGGAAGATGATGCGGTCCATCATCAAACGGGAGAACACGTCCATCTGAGCCACGTTAAGGCGACGTTCCTCTATAATAGTCGGGGAAATGTAATTGGAATTGATTTGTGATGTGAATTGATCAAGAGCAAGGCCGTTCATGCCCAAATGATTTACGGCAAAATTTCTAAATTCTGATTTCATATTAATATAGTTTATGCGTTTGATTATCAAAGTTACAAAATATATTGCTGACAACAAAATTTTACACCCCAAAATTTTGACGAAAAACGAGGATTTTTGTCATTTTTAACAAAAAATATGCCTCGCCGATATTCGGGACGAGGCACTTTTTCGATTGACGACAGTCGCGAAGCGGCTTACTGGAATTTCTTGATGTAAGCGGCGGCTTCGTCGAAGTCGATTTTGTTCAACGGAACTTTAGCCACCGTTTCATCGACCTTCGAGTCGTCATAAACGTATCCGAGCGAAGTTTTTGCCACTTCGTCGCGGCTATTTACGAAGAACACTGCTTCAGCACCTGCTTGGCAGATGGCGTTGTAAGCGGCCGTTGAGGGCTCGTTGACGCAGAAGAATACGTATCCTTCAAGATTTTTCTTACCGGTCTTGGCGATAGCCTCGATAGCGGCCTCTTTAGCGGCGGTGCCTGCTGCGAAAGCCTTCGGTGCGCGATATTGGATAAGTGCAACACCATCGGGGGCTTTTTCATTCTTGGCCGCGGTGAGAGCCATGTCGATAAACATCATCATGTCGGGCTCCACCTTGTCGCGTTTGGTGATTGTCACTTGGGCTGTTGCCATTGTGGCGAACATGCTGAAAAGCACTGCGAATACTGCTAACTTTTTCATCTTTCTTAAATATTATATCAGTTAATAATGTAGTTATCGTTTAGTCGGGGCGAAATTACTAAACAATTCAGAATTATGCAAATCTTTGGAATTGTTTTCTCCCGTTTTTTGTCTTTTTGACCGATTTCTCGCCATTTGGTTTAATGCAATCAGAAGAACTCTACCATTTCTGGCTTTTCAAAGCGAAGATTCCTTGTCCGCTTTCGGTTTAGACAATGATATACATTTTGCTCTTGACTATCAGCCGACATGATTATACTGATGTCGCAGTTATTCACAGGAATAAATGTCTTCACTCGTTCCCTGTGCACATTGGCATTACTGCTGGTCGTGCAATATCTGACATATAGATTTGAATGAAGGTGGTGAAAACCGTCTTTCATCAACGCCCTATCAAACACCCGTTGTGCCTCACGCCCAATCTTGCTATATCGAGTAAAACTCGTCACTACATATATCCACATAACTTCTATTGAATTTGAGGAAATACTACCACTTTACAGCTACCCTCATATATACCGGCAAGCGTGGCTGCCGACATCAGTATGGAGTTCGCAGGAATATCGGTGTAAAATGTATCCAAAAGTATTTTTTTCGTTTCACGACACAATTCTGTCTTTTTGCTCTCCATAAGTGCAACAACCTTTCTGTCGATATACGGACGAAAAGGCTCCATCATATCGTCAGCCAATGGAAAAGCATTGTATCGGTTTCGATGGAAAATTCCTATCGTCGGGAGCAAGCCGGCATTCATCAGATGCCGAGCAATCACAGAGCGCAGTAATGCATATCCATAATTTAGAAGGTGATTTGGCGATTTCCCAAAACGGTCTCTGATAAAACTATTGCCCAACAGTTTTTTCCAATAAACATTAGCGGCTATTCCCTCTCGATTTGTTGAATCGCCACTTTTAACATTCTTGTAGTATTGTGTCAGCACATTTTCCCCCTTGCCCAATATCTCAAGCAAAAGAGACTGATTCAATATCTTCGCCTCAACTATCTGTTTCCAAATTTGTTTATTCGTCGGGACAGATGCCCCCAACTGCTCCCTAAAGCGCTTGGCCTGTAACGTATTCGACTCCAAGTCCATGGTCATTGACACAGGCATATGCGATTCATTGCAGTAAATCACACTCGCATTGTTCATCGCAAGCCTCGATATTAACGGAATGGTTATTTTTGCGGAATGATGATCCAACATTATCAATTGAACATCCTCTATTGGCCGCAATGATATTTCACCAGTTTCCTTATCCGTTATAACTATCATCCCCCCAGGCTTTAATGAATACGAAGAAATTGTGTTACAAGAGAACTGTGAAATCGTACATGGTAATATCGAAAAGCTGGAGAATGGGAGATACAGTGTGTCCTGGGAATCTACGGGTCCTGCGGATGGATACCTGATTTGTGTAAAGAACTTTGACGGCAGGATGACTCTGGCCGAGACCGGGGCTTTGATATTTGAGACAGAAGTACAGTTTGAGAGCAAAGTGATGATCTCCGCATATAGAATGGATGGAAGTCTCAAGTACTTTGGAAGATCTATAGAACTTGCATTGTCAGATTCTTGGGATACTCTTATGGGAGATTCTTCAGAATCTGAAATGCCTGAAGAGCAGGAAAGCATAGAAAGTGTTTTTTTTAAGGAAGAACTTGATGAAGAGGAGTCTGCAAAGGAGGAATTTGTTGAGGAAGATGCGGCGGAAGGATTACTTGAAGATGACATAACAGAAGAAGACAAAGTAACAGAGACTATGATGGATGAAGCTGCGGAAGTAGTAGAAGAAAAACAGGAGGAAGAAACAGAAGAACCACTTACCGATAATAGCGGATCATTTTCAGCAGATGCCATTGCTGACATTGGAGATATTAATACAATTTCAAACGAAGCCGTTGCTGACGCAGGAGATTTTAATAACGCCCTGGACAGCATCAACGAAAAAGATTTGATAATCGGAAAAATGGGCGAGCATACAGACTCACCGGATGCTGTTCTGAGTGTGGATGGGGAAACAGAGAATATCTCAACGAACGCGCTGTTTGCTTCGGTTGAAACGCCCTCTGACGGAAATCGGTATACGGTTCTGCTGTTAGATAATTCAGGGAGCATGGGCGGGACGCCGCTCTCCAGAGAGATGGCAGCCGCAGAGAAATTTTGTACGCAGAT
>JAFZPB010000181.1 GCA_017552595.1 Muribaculaceae bacterium | reverse complement strand
GATGACGCTTCGGCTGTCAACGGCAATGCCTATGTCAACGCAGTTCGGGAGGCAACAAAGGATGAAGATGCCGAAATTCTGATAGTTGCCGCCCAAACCGAAGCCGACATAGCAGAACTCGACACATGGGAAGAACGTCAGGAATTTCTCGCAGAGATGGGATTGACCGAATCGGGCGTCAGCCGCCTTATCCGCGCCGCCTACGCACTGTTGAATCTTCAGACATTCTTCACTGCAGGTGCAGATGAATGTCGCGCTTGGACGTTTATGCGCGGCAGCAAGGCTCCGCAATGCGCGGGAATTATCCACACCGACTTTGAGAAGGGTTTTATCCGTGCCGAAGTTATCAAATACGACGATTATGTGACGCTCGGCGGCGAAACAGCAGTCAAAGAAGCAGGCAAACTGAGCGTAGAAGGCAAGGATTACGTCGTTCAAGACGGCGACATCATGCACTTCCGCTTCAACGTATAACAATCGACGTCAACAAACGAAAAAACCTTCGAAATCAATAGATTCGAAGGTTTTTTTATTTGTAAAAAGGTGTCAGGCTTTGCGGACAAGCGCGATGGGCGTCTGCTGTGAGTTCTGCCCGAGGGGATTGTCCTTGAAGAGAGCCTTGAGGAATTTAACGTCAAGGTCCTTGCTTGATTTGCCGAGAATATCGACATTAAGGTCGTTGGCGTCGAGGACAATAACTTCAAGCCCGAGTTTTTCTTTCATCTTGCGTGCGACTTTGTCGGGGTCCTTCGGGGCCATTTTCGCATAGCGGTTGTAGGGAGGGATGGTACAGTCGCACGGACCGTCGATAGCATAAGCGCGCTGACCGCAAACTTTGTAGAATGCGCCTCTGACGCCGAAAGGCTTTGTCACGGCGGCTGCCAAGCAACCGAGCAACAGACGGGGGACACCGACGTCCTTGATAGCCAATTGCATGGTATAGGGGCTGCCGAGTCCGATGCCGTAGGGCGATTTGTAGACGAATTTCACAAGAAATTTCGCCAACCAACTCGGTTTGATTTCGGAGATGGGGAATGCGCGGCCCTGAGTAATTGCCACCACTTTTTCGCTGACGAAAAGAATGTCGCCAGGCTGACGGACGTCCTTAGTGTATTTGTCGAGGACTTCTCCGAGGTCGTCTTCTTTCATCACCACGTGAGTTTTGCAAGGAATACGCATGTATTCAACTCCGTCTATTTCAATGTTGAGGTTTTTGCCCTCGTTTGCTTTAAATTCCATAGAATTAAATATTTTTCAGTTATTTTCCGACCACAAAGTTACTCAACTTGGCCGAATTATCCAAATTTATTTGTCGTTAGGCTTTTCGTGTACGTATGCCGAGTTGTCGGCATCGGGGTCGTACCAATGGGAATACATCAAGTAGTTGCGAGCGATTTTTTGGTTCATTTCGCGAGCCTGTGCGGGGTCGACTTTCTTGATGAATTTTGCGGGAGTGCCGCCCCAAAGTTCATGGTCGCCGATTTGGGTGCGTGAAAGCACGACTGCACCGGCTGCCACGATTGCTCCTTCGCCCACAACGGCGTCGTCCATAACCACAGCACCCATGCCGATAAGGGCGAAATCGCGGATTTTCGCCCCGTGAATAGTGACGTTGTGGCCTATCGACACGTCATCGCCGATTTCGATTGTTGATTTCTGATAGAGGGTGTGGAGAACGGAGCCGTCCTGAATGTTGACGCGATTGCCGATTGTTATGGTGTTCACGTCGCCGCGGAGAACGGTGTTGAACCATATCGAACACTCGTCGCCAATGGTGACATCGCCTATAAGAGTGGCGTTTTCCGCAAGAAAACAGCCTTTACCCACTTGGGGTGTGCCTATGTCGTTAAGTGGAATTATTAGTGCCATTTATTATATTTTATTGTTAATATATCCTTCTGTTGCGTTGTCTTTATGCTTGATTTGGCAGGGATTGCCGAAAACCACCGAGTGGCTGGGAACGTCGCAGTTGACATAACTGTTGGGCGCAATCAACACATCATCGCCAATCTTGACGTTTCCTACAATAACGGCGTTGATGCCAATCCACACCTCGTCGCCTATCGTGGGCGCACCCATGAGTCGGCCTCTGTTGGCTATGCCTACCACCGCACCGCGATGGATGTTGCAATTCCGACCGATAGTGGCTTTCACGTTGACGTTAATGTCGCGTGGATGTCCGATGTACAGGCCCGGACCTATCGACATCCATGGGAATATGCGGATTCCGTATTTCAAACTCATCCTAATCAACAGTCTTTTGTGATAAGCCTTTACAAATTTGTTCTTCGACTCTTGAACTGCGCGGAGATGACGGAGATAGGTCAAGGCGCGTTTGACTTCGCCTTTGGGTTTGCCACCCCCCCCTATATTATATCGCTGTAAATCAAGAGAATAGTTACTACTCAT
>JAFZPB010000180.1 GCA_017552595.1 Muribaculaceae bacterium | reverse complement strand
TTGAGGCATTTTCATGCCATAGAGGTGCCAACCTGATTTGATGTTTGCCACGAAGGTGATTTGACCTGAGGATTTGTCGTCGCTCAGTTTTATCGATTTTGTCCATTCGACGGGGTTGACGATTTGCGCCGACGACGAAAGCGCGGCGATAACGGCAACAATGGCGATTGTATATAGGCGTTTCAGCATAGACTAATGGCGTTATTTTTTGAATGAAAATTCGAATGCTTTGGGCGGATTGCACTTCTGCTTATCCTCGTTGCAACTCATGTATTTGACGTTGCCGCCAATGGAGTAGGGCGCTGACGGGTTTGTCACTTTGAATTTTTGGGTGAAAACGACTTTGCCTTCCCACCACGACACTTTCGCGTCGAAGGTCTTGTCGAAATGGCTCGACGCTTTTTTCGACGATTTCGTTTTGCCGACGAGCACCACGTTGTTGAGTTTGTCAAATGAGAATTGCGTTGCAATCGGACCTGATTTAACGGCTTTGGTGCCGTAGATGTGCCATCCCTGTTGGATATCGGCGGTTAATGTAATGATGCCAACGGTGGAAGATGTCATTTTCATCGACGCTTTCCAATTGACAGCGACAGGCGCCGCAGATTGATTGCCGAGCGGCGACGAGGTGTTGAATTGCGCCGACATCGCCAAAGCAAATATTATAGAGGTGAGTATAGTCAAAAAATGTTTCATTTATTAGAATCTTTGTCGGAAAAATATTCTGGAAGTAAAATTTCCCAACATATTGGAACGAAAACTTTGGCAGGATCTTCAGTGGCCTTTTTTAATGTCATTGTGCTTTGATTCCATTCAAATCTTAAATTATGTTCAGCATCAAAAATGGCAAAATAAAAACAAAAAGGCGTATATGTGTTATCTATTCTTCTGTCATAGGAGTTATGGTCATTTCCAAAAGAAAAAAGAGCATTCAACTTTTCATCTTGTAGTGAAAATGTTTTTGAATAATACATAACATCATCAAGATTCCGGTGATAATAAACTTTATAACAATTATTTTCTAATGAGACAATAACCCATGAGCCTATGTAGTGGTTTGAGTTATAATAGCCACAATATGCTTTTCCATTTAAACTGTCTGCTAACTGATTATCTGATATCAGTTCGGATAGTCTTTTACGTTGAAAAAAATACTCATCTGTTTTCTCATTATTATTTAAGTCATGGGCAAATAGGCCAAGCCCCAAACACAAGAGAATAGTTGATGATAAAAAAATTCTGTTCATGAAATCTTTGTTATAATATTTTGCGAAATTACAAAATTCTCTGCTATCCACCAAAAGTAGAAGACATTTCCCAATCCGTCATTCGATTTACATTGTCATTTGTCGGACATGTTTTTATAATTATCGCTTATTTCGAAGCCTTGGAAACTGAAATGGCTCCGGCTCTTGTGCATGTCTGAGCGGAAAAATCGGCGGCAAAATGATGTGCTTCGGCAGTTGTGCGACCTTCAAGCAGAGCGACGACGAATGCCGCCGTGAAGGAGTCGCCTGCGCCGACTGTATCGACAACATTCACTTTCGGCGTGGGAAGACGCGACTCGCCACTGATATCCTTGACGCGGCTTCCATTTTCGCCATAAGTGACGATGAGATGCGTTAATCCGTATTTCTCGAAGATTTCATCGGCGGATATGCCAATGAGCCGCTTGATTTCCTCCTCTTCGTCGGCGTTGATTTTCAAGATGTCGCAGAGTTTTAGCGACTCCTCGACAACTTCCCGCGAATAGAAATGTTCCCTGAAGTTAACGTCGAAAACGCGAATACATTCTGGACTTGTGCGCTCGAGAAAATGTCTGATTGTGGCACGACTTGCCGCCGAGCGTTGGGCAAGGGTGCCAAAACATACGGCATCGGCCGAAACAGCCACACGGTCAATATCTTTCGTGTAGAAAATGTAGTCGTAGGCGGTATCGTTCAAGATGGAGTAGGTTGGCACTCCTTTGTCATCGACGTCGATATCTACTTTGCCTGTCGGATAACAGCAACTTATCATCACCTTTGAGGTCAAACCCGAATCGATGATACATTTGAGCAGGTCGTGTCCGGCATGGTCGTTCCCGACGGCGCTTACAATTATGCCGTCATGCCCAAGTTGTGAGGCGAAATATGCGAAATTCGCAGGAGCACCGCCGGCTCTACGCCCCGACGGTAGCATATCCCAAAGGACTTCTCCGATTCCGACAATATGCTTTTTGTCCCCAAAAGTCGTTTTTGTGGTGTCCGACAATTCCATTTGAGTTAACTGAAAGGGTTATTTGTCAATAAAACGACACTCGAATTGAGTGCCGTTTTATTGATTTAATTGTTTTATTCAGCGATTTCGACTTCTTGCTCCTTCTGCTTGTTTTTAATGTTCGGAAGTTCGAGGCCATATTTCTTTTTCTTGTCTTCAATCTTGAGGAAGATGGTGAAAATCAAGGCGAGAATGCCGAACGACGAGAAAATCAGCAACGGATAGAAGTATCCGCCCGACTTTTCGAAAACGTAGCCAATCAAGAGCGGTACGAAGCAAAGGCCCACGTTCTGAATCCAGAAAATGAGTGAATATGCACTGCCGAGAATCTTCTTGTTGATGATTTTCGGCACGCTTGGCCACAATGCCGCAGGCACGAGCGAGAACGACACGCCAAGTACGACGGTGATAACAAGCGCAAGCACTTTCGACGGGAATAGCGGCAAGAGGAATGCGTAACTCAAGTGGCATCCAATCATGATGAACGAGCCGAGCATCAGCATAGACGCGCCTTTGCCGATTTTGTCAAGGAAGTAACCGAGGAATGGGGTAAGTACCATCGCGAGGATGGGGAACCAGCGGAACAGGTCGGCGGCTTCTTTATTCGGAACGTTGAGTGTCGATTCAAGGAAGTTGGTGGCATAACGTTGGAACGGGAAGATTGCCGAATAATAGAGAACGCAAAGCAGTGCGACAATCCAGAACATCTTCGTGCGGAAGATAATCATGATGTCGGAAGCCTTGAATTCGTCTTCCTTCGAGAGGTCCTTGCCCAAGTCGCGGTCGAGTCGCTTGTCCATTACGGAGAATACACAGAAGTTAATCAACCCGATGAGGAGGAGGACTGTGCAGAATGCGATAGGAGCGGAAACTGAACCGCCATACATGTTGGCGATGCGCGGCGAAATCGAAAGAACGGCGAACACGCCCAAACGCGCTATGGCCATTTCAAGACCCATCGCGAGAGCCATTTCCTTGCCTTCAAACCAACGGGCAATGGCTTTCGAAACGGTGATACCCGCCATTTCGCAGCCGCAGCCGAAAATCATGAAGCCAAGGGCCGCCATCTTTGCTGTGCCGGGGAAATCCACCCACCACGAATCAAGCCATGCGCAAAGGCTGGTGGCTTGGAACCAATCGCTTACGCCGATATACTTTATACCCGCACCGATTACCATCATCGCTGTGGATAGGATACCCGTAAAGCGCACTCCCATCTTGTCGAGAATGATGCCGGCAAGAATCAGGAAGCCGCACACGTTGAGGATGTATTCCGATGCGGCGTAGGTGCCGAATGATGTGCCTTTCCAGCCGTGAGTCTTTTCTACCAAAGACTGCAGCGGCGACATCACATCGACAAACATGTAGGCAAAAAACATTGCCAAAGCGATAAGAATTAGGGCGGTCCATCTTGCCCACGCCTTATCGTTTAATGCTTTAGAAAGTTGTTCTGTCATAGATATAATAGTCTTTTTAGTTAATAATTCTGTTAATGTTGCAATTTTATCACACAAAGGTAGTAATTTTTGACGCAATTAAAAATTTTTTTGCTAATTTCGTGGCTGAAAAGATAAATTTTATTGAATCTATGGCAGATAACAAATTACCTCAAGATAATGCTGAACGCCCCGACACTTTGACACGCATCTTCCGTGCCGTCGGCGGTTTCTTCCTTACGGTGCTGATTATATGGCTGGTGTATATCCTTCGCGGAGTGCTATGGCCGTTCATTCTCGCATGCTTCATCGCCTATATGCTTGAACCGCTAGTTCAACTAAACAGGCGCATAACTCACGAGAAAGGCAGGGTAGGGGCCGTGTTTCTTACGTTGCTTGAATCCACGGCGGTGGTAATCCTTTTGCTTGTGGTTTTGATTCCGTTGTTGTTCAGCGAATTCCGTGAAATATTGTCGCTGTTGGGACGGTATATGTCGTCGGCAGCCGACGGACCGTTAATCAATGCCATCAAAGACTTCATTGCCGATTATATCGACCTTGACTACTTTAAGAATATGTTCACCGGAAACGAATGGTGGGAAATCGTGAAGTCGTTCTTCGCAACCACCATCGGCGTGATTTCCGTTGGAATAAGCGTCATAATGGGCATTATCGGTTGGTTCTTCATCATGATTTACCTCATCTTCATCATGATTGATTTCAATCGATTCTTCGGGTGGCTTCGCAGTCTCGTCCCGAAGAAATATCGCGGTGCGGTGATGAAAATTACATCCGACGTACGTGATAGCATGAACCAATATTTCCGTGGGCAGGCGATTGTAGCCTTCATTGTCGGCATATTGTTCTGCATCGGCTTTTGGATTATCGGCATGCCCATGGCGATTGCCCTCGGCATCTTCATCGGGTTCCTCAATCTCGTGCCGTATCTCCAACTGATTTCAATCATTCCCACGTTGATTCTCTGCGTGGTTTATTCTGTCGACACCGGCGGTTCGTTCTGGATAATGTTCGGCGAGGCGATGCTCGTTTACATCGTCATACAGATTATTCAGGACTTCTTCCTCGTGCCTAAGATAATGGGCAAGGCAATGGGATTGAATCCAGTGATAATCTTGTTGTCGTTGTCGATTTGGGGCTATTTGCTCGGCTTCATCGGACTAATCATCGCCCTGCCGATGACCACCCTTTTACTGTCGTACTACAACAAATATGTGATCGGCGAAAAAGAGAAAGAAAAATCCGAATCCTCCCCTGAAACAGCATCGGACACCGAAACTACCGCCACTCCACCACCGTACAACCCCAAATAGGAAATACCTGCCATATTGAATATAAATTTTAAGTTTATTTGAGCATTACAATTACATATTGGTGATTAATGGGTAAAGATTATTGATAATTACCACAAAATGATAATAACGGAACTGATGAATGATATGAAATTTACATGGATCCCATTTTATAAAGAATTCTCACGGAAACTCTTGAAGTATAGAAGTAATAGGACACCGTTAGTTGATTGGATATATAGTAATTTACAGGGGCACATTACCCATCTAAAAGATGCACCAGATGGTAAAAGACTTCCTGATTTAGACCCGTTTACTGTATTGGCCATCATTAATCGCCAAATTACTTACAACAAGAAAATCGATATATGTGCTAAGTTTAAAAGTTTTTTAGATATTGATTCAGATATTCCAAGTGATTTTCATGGCGTTCCTGAAATGAATAATATGCTTAGTAGCTTTATTGGCTATGGAAATGATAGAAAAGAAGGTGATATTGAAAGACTATGGATGGTATTTGAAGATGCGGCACTCGATAAGGATATTCATAATGATTATGATGCCCTTAATGGCCAGTATATTATCAGATATAATATAACATTTGGATTATTTTGGATACGACCAGATAAATATCTTGCTTTAGACGGCAATAACAGAGAAAAATTGACTTCATTGGGCATTGCTTCTTTTAAAGGAAGGTTTGTTCCTTTTATAGAATACGATAGTATTATGCAGAATCTAAATAAATTGATTCAGATGGGATCAATTCCAAGTTGCACAAACTTTGTAGATTTTTCATTTGATGCTTATGCCGAAAACGATGGTGCGAGCACAAGAGATTTACCAGGTCAGACAACTACAAATTCCTCAGATTCTGCTAAAGTATATTGGACATATTCTCCAGGAGAGAAGGCCTCAAAATGGGAACTCTGTATAAATGAAGGAATCATGTGCATAGGTTGGGATGCTTTAGGTGATTTGTCTCGATATGCATCTCGAGAAGACATGAGAATTGAAATAAAGAAAAATTATCCTACCGAAGGCAATGCAAAGAATGACTCATTAGCTGTATGGCAGTTTGCAAATGAGATGAAGCATGGAGACATTGTGTTCGCTAAGAAGGGAATGACTAAAATTGTAGGACGTGGTGTAGTAGAATCAGATTATTTATTTGATGATAACTTTCCGAATTTTAAGCACAAAAGGAAAGTCAAATGGACAAATATTGGAGAATGGTCAACTGATGATAAGCACGCGATGAAAACTTTAACCAATGTCACACAATATAGTGATTATGTGAAACGACTTAACATCCTAATAGATAGAAAGGAAAATACAGAACTTGGGATATCAACGGATAAACAGTATTGGTGGCTGGTGGCAAATCCGAAGATTTGGAGTCTCTCAAATCTAAATGTTGGTGAGGAACAATCATATAGTTTATACAATGAAGAGGGACATAAACGCAGAATATTCCAGCATTTCCTTAATGCTAAAGAAGGGGATGCCGTTGTTGGTTATGAGTCCTCACCTTCTCAACAAATTGTTGCGTTATTAGTGGTCTCAAAAGCTAATGATGGTAAAACTATTGTATTTAAGAAAACAGAGGCGTTGTCAGAGACTATAAGTTTCAATACCATAAGGAGAACGCCAGGACTTGAAAATATGGAATATATGAAGAATCAACAAGGTTCTTTCTATAAGCTCCTTGCTAATGAATATGATATTATTATGGAGTTGATTCGTAGTGAAAATCCATTGTCTAAAAAAGGTAAAAAAGGTAAAAAAGAAGCTTATGATAGAAATCAATTTCTTCGCGATGTTTTTGTTAATCACATTGACTATGAACGACTTGAAAGTTTGTTGCTTAGAAAGAAAAATCTGATTCTACAAGGTGCGCCTGGCATTGGAAAGACGTTTGCTGCCAAACGATTGGCATATGCCTTGATGGGCGAGAAGGATGACAATCGGGTGATGCAAGTCCAATTCCACCAGAACTATAGTTATGAGGATTTTGTGATGGGCTATAAACCCAATGAAGAAGGCGGTTTTGAGTTGAAGAAGGGTGTTTTCTATCGTTTCTGCAAACAGGCAGCGGCTGACAGAGAACATAAGTACTTTTTCATTATTGACGAAATCAATCGTGGTAATCTGAGTAAGGTGTTTGGTGAGTTGCTGATGCTGATAGAGAACGACTATCGTGATAATCCAATAAGATTGTCATATAGAGACGAAATGTTTGCTGTCCCTGCAAACCTTTATATTATAGGCATGATGAACACAGCTGACCGTTCTTTAGCAATGATAGATTATGCTCTCCGTCGTAGATTCAGTTTCTTTGAAATGAAACCGGGCTTCGATACAATTGGCTTTAAGGAAGAAATAAAGAAATTGGGGGACCCGAGTCTTGAAAAACTCGTAAAAGCTATTGTTGAACTGAATAAGGTAATTGAGAGTGATGACTCTCTTGGCTCAGGATTCTGCATTGGCCATAGTTATTTATGCAATCTGAGACATCACTACAAACTAGAGAATATCGTAGAATACGACATTATTCCAATGCTTAGAGAATACTGGTTTGACAATAATAGCAAGTTTGATCAGGAAGCACAAAAACTGAGAGATGCTATCAAATGACAGAAGATAAAGGTATACTGATTCGCAACATTTACTATATGTTGTCTTATGCTTTTCAAGAGCTTAGACAGAATAACTATGCAGAAATAGAGGGCGAGAAGTTTGATGACATATATGATCTATTCGCAGAGATATTGGCAAGAGGGATTTCCTATCAGCTGAAACAGGGCCTTTATCGTGAGTATGTGGAAAAAAACGATTCGATGCAGACAGTCAGGGGGAAGATAGATATCAGAGGTACCATTACTAATAGAATGCGCAATAATCGGCAGATAGTATGCGACTATGATGAATTGTCTGAAGATAATGTATACAACAAAATCCTTCTGACTACAGTGACAATACTAATTAGGCATTCCGATGTAAAGAAAGATAGAAAGGCAAAACTGAAACAATTGATGCTATTCTTTCAAAATGTGAATCCAATAAACCTTCATACAATACGTTGGAACTCTTTGCGATTTGATTGTAATAATAGAAACTATCGCATGTTGACATATCTTTGTTACTTCATTGTAAGCGAATGGCTCATGACAACTGAAGAGGGCAAAATGAAGATGCGAGAGTTTTCTGAGGACCATATGTGTAGGCTCTTCGAGAGGTTTGTCTTGGAGTATTACAAAAAACAACACCCAGCATTAAAAGCCTGCGCCGCACAAATAGGCTGGAACGTCATTGAAGAAGCAACAGATGCTACTATTCTACCTACTATGCAGACAGATATACTCTTGACTAATAGAGGGCGTACGCTAATAATAGACACTAAGTACTATGCCAAAATTTTGCAGGAACAATATCGTAAAGAAACCTTGCGAAGCAGCCACCTTTACCAAATTCGAACATATGTGGATGAATACGACAGGGAGCACATGCACAATGTCGATGGTATGTTACTATATGCCAAGACGAAAGAAGATGATTTTGAGGATGCCCAAATAACCCATCGAGATGGTTACACACTGTATATACGAACTTTGGATTTGAATACGGATTTTAAGACAATTACAAATCGATTGGATAGTTTTGTTTCGTTCTAATAATCGCGACCGTACCACCATGGAACGCGGAACAGTCAACCGCCGTCAGGAACTAGACCAAAAATCTTTCAACTATCCCCTTTCCTCTTTACTTGAATATTCCGCGGCGGTTGAGTTCGGCTTGGTAGCGGCGGGCGTTTGCCATGTGAGTGGGGTAGTCAACGGCGAAGTTGTGATAGCCAGAGAAGTCTTCCTTGGCGCACATATAAAGATAATCGTGCTGCGGTGCGTTCAAAACGTCGTCGAGAGTACGCTTTGATGGTATTCTAATGGGCCCTGGTGTCAGTCCGGCGTGACGATACGTGTTGTAAGGTGATTCCACTTGGAGATGTCGTCCCATAAGTCGGCGTAAGCCGAAGTCGCCGAGAGCGAATTTGACGGTCGGGTCGGCCTGCAGTCGCATGCCGATTTTGAGGCGGTTGAGATAAAGCCGTGCGATTTTTGGCCGTTCGTCGAGTTTTGCCGACTCGCTTTCAACGATTGCCGCCAATGAAGAAACTTCTACGGGCGTCAAGCCTAATACTTTGGCTTTGGCAGTGCGTTCGTCGTTCCAAAAACTATGGAACTGGTCGAGCATCTTATTGACGAAAGTTGTAGCGGAGATTGTCCAATAGAATTCGTATGTATCGGGGAGGAATATCGCGGGGTATTCTTCAGGTTTGTAGCCTTCGGCGGAGAGAACGGAGTCGGCAGCGGCGAGGAAATCTTCGCGAGAGAATGCCATTTGTCGGGCGAGGCGGTCAGCGAGATTGTCGAGTGTGCGTACGTTATTGAATGTGACTTTTACGGGCGATTGTGTGGCGGTGCAGATTCGTCGTGCCAGTTTGGCGGCACTTTGCCCGTCTGACACGCGATACGCGCCGAAAGCCCTGTCGGGTTTTCCGCCGAGTTTTTTCCACAACGAGAAAGTGCGGTCGCCGAATTCGCCAAGCCGGTTGTGGAGAGTGTCGCCGACTGCTTCTTTTGTCGCGTCGGCAGGGAAGTAGATGACCGTTCCTTCGCCGTGGTACGACTTGAAAGCGTAGGCGAGGATAATCACGGCGATGACAATCGTGACGAGTGCGGCGCTGGCGAGGACTATGAGTTTCTTTCGGTTACGCTTTTCGAAGAGCGCCCGGAACGACATTTTCTTGCGAGAGCCGCGTTTGCGACGTGGATTATTGGATTTTCGGCTTTTGGGCATGGCGGAATGTTTTTGCAAAGGTAGGAAAATTCCGTTATATCGCAAAACAAAATCGGGGCGACGTCAGAGTCGGCCCCGATGTGATGATAAGAAAAAATCGACGATTAGTAAGTTACTTTCGGCTCGAGTTCTTTGGCTTGGTCAATCATTTTCTGCACTTCTTTAACGGAAGGAACGCGGTTGCAGATGTTTTTGGCTGCATTGACTTCTTCCAATTTCGGCACGAGGTTTTCTGCCAGGCGGTGGCGGAATTCTTTGACAGTGTCAACGCCGGCTGCTTCGAGAAGTTCGGCAAATTGCGGTCCTACGCCGTCGATGCGGAAAAGGTCGGCATGGTTGGTCCATTTTAGGATGAGTTTGGGGCTGATTCCTGTGGCTTCGGCGAGGGCTTTGCGGCCTTCGGGAGCGGCGCATTTTTCGAGGAGTTCGCTCACTTTGTTAATACCTGCGGCGATGAGTTTTTCAGCATAAACGTCGCCTACGCCTTCGATGTCAATGATTTTGTAATCCATGTTAGGGTTGATTTAAAGTTAATGATGAAAGTAATTTTTACAAAATTAGCAAGAATTTCTGTTTTGTCAAATTATTGACGAGTAAAATTCGTGTCGGCTATGTTTTTATCCCGAAAAAGCGGCGTGCCGAAGCCGTGGTAATGCTCTCTACTTCAGCAATTTCAATTCCTAAAGATTGGGCAACATGGGCGGCCGTGTGGATGAGGAATGCCGATTCGTTGCGGTGTCCACGATGTGGAACGGGCGCGAGATAGGGCGAGTCGGTTTCGAGCAGAATTCGGTCGATTCCGATTGCAGGGAGCACTTCGCGAAGACGTGAGTTTTTGAAAGTGACAATGCCGTTGATGCCGAAGTAGTGGTCGCCGTAGCGGCGAATGTGTGCCACGTCTTCTATGGTGCCACCGAAACTGTGGAACACGCTCTGCGGAATATGCCCTTTTCTGCCCTCGAAAACGTCGAGTATCGCGTCAAGTCCTTCGCGGCAATGGATAATAACAGGGAGGTCGGTATCGAATGCCCAACCGAGTTGAGCATCAAAGACTTCCGCCTGCTCTTTTCCGAAAGTTTTGTCCCAATAAAGGTCGATGCCCACTTCGCCGACGGCAACATAGCCACCTTTGTCGAAAACCGCTTTGATTTTGTCGAGGTCGTTTTGCCAGCCTTCGTGGATTTCGGTGGGATGCAAACCCATCGCTACGGATGTTTGGATGGGAAATTTCTCATGAAGAGCGAGCATCGGCTCAATTGTGGTCAAATCCACGTTGGGAAAAACGAGATGGCCCACGCCGGCATCGAAGGCACGTTGAACGGCGTCTTCGGGCGACGGCTGAAACTCTTCAAGGTAGAGATGGGTGTGGGTATCGATTAGCATGGCGCTATACGTTGCGGACGGCTGATTTCTGAATAATGCTTCGGAAGATGGCTTTTGACTCGGATGAAATGGCGATTTCGTCAAGGCGTTTTACTGCCTTTTCGGAATAGTGACCAATCAATCTGCGACATTCGTCGGTGGCTCCAGTAGCGACGTAGATATCGCTGACTTTTCGAATTTTATCATCGTCAGGAATGTCGCTTTTAATAATAGAATGCAGCGATGCGTCGCGGCTTGTCGCGATGATGAGCAAAGCGGTTTTCTTCGCGTTTAGGATGTCGCCGCCGATGCGTTTGCCGAATGTGGCGGGGTTGCCGAAGGTGTCGAGATAGTCGTCTTGAAGTTGGAACGCTATACCCATGTCGATGGCCATATCGCGCAGTCGGGCTGCGTCTTCGGGCGATGCGTCGCCCATGATAGCCCCGATTTCGCAGGCGCAACCGAGCAGCACTGAGGTTTTCAGGCGAATCATTTCAAGGTATTCGTCAAGAGTGACGTCGTCGCGTTTTTCGAAGTCCATATCGAATTGTTGCCCTTCAGCGACTTCAATTCCCATACGATTGAAAATGTCGACTACGTTTGCCGTTTTGTCTTTGGCGTTTTCCGCTATCAATTGAGAAGCCATTGTCAGCATGGTGTCGCCCGAAAGGATTGCCGTCGCTTCGTTCCACTTGACGTGAACGGTGGGCTTCCCGCGTCGCATTGCGGAGCGGTCCATCACATCGTCGTGGAGGAGCGTGAAATTGTGGTACATCTCAATGCCTACGGCCTGCTTGACGGCACGGCGATAGTCGCCGCAGAATGCGTGGCAAGAGGCGAGGAGCAGGGTGGGGCGCAGGCGTTTGCCGCCTCCTTCGAGGGTGTAACGGATAGGGTCGTAAAGGCCGGCTGGCTTTTCAGGATATGCGATTGATTCTATTTCCGTGTTGATGAAATCGCCGATTTCGTCGAGTAATGCCATGACAAGTAGTGTTAAGTCGGTAATTGTTACATTTCTCAAAATTACGAAAAAAAACCGATGCCGCTTGGATTTTCGATATAAAAATGCTTTTTTCCGCAAAAAATGAGTATTTTTGTTTGCGAAATTTAAAAAGAACAAAGTTTTGTCACGGAAGAAAAAAGAGCAGCCCGTCATTGAGGGCGTAGAGATAACTGATGTCGCCGCGGAAGGAAATGCCGTTGCGCGAGTCAACGAAAAGGTGGTTTTTATTCCTTTCGGAGCACCTGGCGATATCGCTGACGTGAAAATCCTCAAGAGCAAGAAAAGTTACTCGGAAGGTAGAATCGAGCGTCTTGTGAAGCCGTCGGAAATACGAGAGGAGCCGCTATGTGGCCACTTCACGATTTGCGGCGGTTGCCGTTGGCAGCATCTGCCTTACGAATTTCAGTTGCGTTGTAAACGTCAGCAAGTGGTCGATGCAATGGAGCGTATCGCAAAAATTCCCATTCCGGAAGTGCGACCGATTTTGGGCTCAGCCGACATTTGGGCGTATCGCAATAAGATGGAGTACACGTTCTCCAATAAGCGATGGCTAACGTGGGAGCAGTTGCAGAGCGGCGAGGAATTTACCGACCGCGACGCATGCGGCTTTCATATTCCCGGGGCGTTCGACAAAGTGCTTGATATCGACTGTTGCCATTTGCAGGATGACATCTCCAATCGCATCCGACTGTTTGTCCGTGACTATGGCAAGGCTCATGGACTCTCGTTCTACGACCTTCGCGAGAACCACGGACTGTTGCGGACGATGATGGTTCGAATCTCCTCGACTGGCGAGATTATGGTTGTCATCAGTTTCGGCGAGGACCAGCCTGAAGCCATCAAGGCGTTGCTCGAGGAAGTGGTCAATAATTTCCCCGAAATCTCGTCCCTACTATACTTAATTAATACCAAACTCAACGACACTATCGGCGACCAAGAAATCATCGCTTTCAAAGGTCGCGACTTCATAGAGGAAGAGATGGAAGGCTTGAGGTTTAGGGTGGGGGTGAAGTCGTTCTATCAAACCAATTCCCGCCAAGCCTACGAACTTTATAAAGTGGCTCGCGATTTTGCTGACCTCAAAGGCGACGAACTCGTTTACGACCTCTATACCGGTTCGGGCACAATTGCCAACTTTGTAGCCCGCAAATGTCGCCGTGTCATCGGCATCGAGTATGTTGAGGAGGCAATTGTCAATGCTCGTATCAACTCGGAAGTTAACGGTATCGACAACATCGAATTCTTCGCTGGCGATATGAAGGATGTCTTGACCGACGATTTCATCGCAGAGCATGGCCGTCCCGACGTGATGATAGTCGACCCGCCGCGTGCTGGCATGCATCAGAGCGTCGTCGATACCATACTCAACGCGTTGCCACAGAGGATTGTATATGTCAGTTGCAACCCCGCTACACAGGCACGCGACTTGCAATTACTCCATGCTCGCTACGACGTTACCGCCATCCAGCCAGTCGACATGTTTCCCCATACACAACACGTAGAAAACGTCGCTAGCCTCGTTTTGCGAAGCGGCGACGCTATAAATTGACTTGAAATAACTAACTATTTTACGTCGTCGATTAGGTACTTGCCGTCGGATTTGACGACTGTGACTGTCTTGGATGTTGTGTAGCGGTAGTTGGGAGAGTTCTTTGGCTCACCGCCGTAATGCCCGCGAATAACCACTTTGAATTTATGGTTTCCTATGGATTTAACGGAAACAATACTGTCGTCGCACATTTCTCCGCCAGCGCCTGTGAAATAGTTGCAATCAATGATTGCCTCTTTGTTCTTTATCTTCTGCAACATTTTTGAAGTGGTGGCCGCTTTGACGTGGCTATATTTGCTGGAGCAACCGTTCCTTATTACTTTGTTGTAGAACGTTTTCAACATCTTAACTGCTTCTTGATTGTTGAACCCGTCTCTTGGTGGCACAACTGCTGCCTTTTTCGCCACTTTGGGATAGACTACTGATGTGGCGTTAGCCGAACCGAAAGTAATTACCATAATCAATAATGAACAGAGGAGTGCCCGAAATGTTACCTTAAGCATAATTGGAGTTTTTTATGGATTGGACAATGTTAAATTATATTTGAGTGTCAATTAGATGTAATGACACTGCAAATATATGAAAGATTCTTTTATTTACAAAATGCGAGATAGATTTTCCGTTTTATGGTGTAACTTAGGAAAATGTAGTATCTTTGCGAATGAAATGAATGAAACAGATTCGATAGCATCGGGATATTTGTCCGACTCTTTCGAGGGAATCGGTTCGTCGTTCACGGAGATAGACGTTTTTCGTGTGACGGAAATCAACGTCATCGCCCGTGCGAAGCGTTATGGTCGATGGTGGCTTCTGAAAGGGGTGCCAAAGGACGCGGCTGGTCGTGCGTCGGCCGAAATGCGTCTGCGTAAGGAGTTTGAACTGATGATTCGTCTCCAGCATCAGAACATTGTGGCCACAAGCGGCATGGAAGATGTCGAAGGCCTTGGCCCGTGCATCGTAATGGAGTGGATCGACGGAATGACTCTCCGTGAAGCTCTCGACGAGGGTGGGCTCAACCGGACTGACCGTCGCCGCATCTTTGGCGAGATTCTCGATGCGATTGATTATGCCCACGCGCAGGGCGTTGTCCACCGCGACATTAAGCCCACAAATATTATTGTCACACGCAATGCAAGTCACGCCAAATTGATTGATTTCGGCTTGTCGGACGCCGACGACTATGCTGTTCTTAAGCAGCCGGCAGGCACGTCGGATTATATGTCGGATGAACAATCTACGGCGTCGGTTGCCGATGTCCGCAACGACATCTTCAGCCTTGGTGTGCTTGCCATGAGAATGGATTTGGGAGGTGTGTGTGAATCGGTTGCCCGCCGCTGTCAGCGTCCAGCCGCTGGAGGCTACGAGAGTGTCGCTTCTGTGCGGAGCGACATTCTGAAACGGGAAAACCGACGAAAATTCCTTTTGCGTACAGCTTTAGGCGTTGTCGTTTTGGCGGTTGTGGCTGTCGGCTCTTTCTTGTTTGCGAGAAACATGCGGCCCGCAGTGATTGGCGGAGAGGATGTTGAGCAACTGAAGGCCGATTTCGCATTGAGACAACAGGCTCTCCGCGACAGCCTTGCGACTGAAAATTCTTTCACGCGCGAAGTGCTGTCACATAGGAACGATTCTCTACAAGCACTCTTGGAAGAGTCGAACCAATCAGTCAATGACTTGCTTGCAGAACGTGACGCAAAATCCGCCCATCAAAAGGACGTTGACAAGGCAATCTACGACGGTTGCCGACTAGTGGATAAATTAGCCCGCGAAACTAAATTTCTTCATTTTATCGACACTCTTTCTGACAACAGGTATCTGAACAACAACGAGTTCCTCACTAAGGTCGCTGAGGAAAAGACCGCATACGGGAAACGTTTATCACCGAAATTTTCTGCCGAAGAAAATGTCAATATTGATTTGGCAATCACGGTATATTTAAATGAAAAATATCTTGGTCCTCAAGGTGAAAAAACAATCAAGTTGTCGAATCGCCGAAATCGTTAATCCCAATTAGTTATTATTGAAATCTTATCAAAATGAAAAATAAACTTATAAATGAAATTGAGAATGCCGTAGGAAAGAAATTGGCAATACCCTCCGATTTCGATTATTTGAGCGATTGCGTACTCAAACGCAACAGGGCATACGTGAGCCGCACAACCCTCATGCGGCTTTGGGGGTATATCTCTGAAAATGTCCGTCCTAGCCGAACGACTCTCGACATTCTATCGCGATTTGTGGGATATTCTGGGTGGGAAGAATTTGTCGCAAAGCACGATGGCTCACCGGCTAATTGCGAACCGCCCAGCATCCCTGTTTTCGGGCGGCGATTAAGCGTAGGCGACGACCTTTTAGTGGGCGACATTGTCAGGCTGTTGTGGCAGCCTGAACGGGTATGCGATGTGGTGTATCTTGGCGATTTGAAATTCCGCGTCGTCGCATCGGTCAACACTCGTCTCCGAGAGGGCGACACGTTCCAGATGAGTGTGATTGTTGAGGGAGAGCCGCTATATTTAGACAATTTGCGGCAGGCCGACCGACCGCCGATAGCCTACGTCTGCGGCAAAATTTCAGGCGTGATGTTCGAGCGGGTTTGATTGCGAACGGTTTCGCTGGCCGATTTCGGTCGTTCCTTATAGTTCTGTCTCTTTTAGGCGCTCGGCGTTTTCGGCGATGATGAGGTGGTCGATGCAGTCTTGGATGTCGCCGTTCATGAAGGCTTGCAGATTGTAGATGGTGTAGTTGATGCGATGGTCGGTGATGCGGCCCTGCGGATAGTTGTATGTGCGGATTTTCGCTGAGCGGTCGCCGGTTGATACCATCGTTTTGCGACGAGAAGCGATGTCATCGAGGTATTTTTGATGTTCGCGGTCGTAGATAAAAGTGCGAAGGCGGGAGAGCGCACGTTCTTTGTTTTTGGGCTGGTCGCGGGTTTCCGTACATTCGATAAGGATTTCCTCTGAAACGCCCGTGTTGGGGTTGCGCCACATATAGCGTAGGCGTACGCCCGATTCAACCTTGTTGACGTTCTGGCCGCCGGCGCCGCCGCTGCGGAATGTGTCCCATTTGATTTCGCCTTCGTTGATTTCGACATCGAATTCCTCGGCTTCGGGAAGTACGGCCACTGTGGCTGCCGATGTGTGCACTCGGCCCTGAGTCTCGGTGGCAGGGACTCGCTGCACGCGATGTACGCCGCTTTCATATTTCAGTGTGCCATAAACATTGTCGCCCGATACGGCGAAGACAATTTCCTTGAATCCGCCTGCCGTTCCCTCGTTGAAACTCGTCACGGCAACATTCCATCCCTTCGATTCGCAATATTTCGAATACATCTTGAAGAGGTCGCCGGCAAAAATGGCGGCTTCGTCGCCACCTGTTCCGCCGCGGATTTCGACAATGGCGTTTTTGCCGTCTTCAGGGTCGGCCGGGATAAGCAGCAGTTTGATTTCCTCCTCAAGGCGAGGACGCTCCTCGGTGGCATTGTCGAGTTCTTCCTTCGCCATTTCTCGCATATCGGGGTCCTTTTCGTTGTCGAGAATTTCCTTCGCTTCGTCGATTGTGGCGATGAGCGCGCGATATCGGCGCGACACGGCGGTAAGCCTCTCAAGGTCCTTGTATTCTTTTGTCAACCTGACATAGCGTTGCATGTCGGCGATAACGTCGGGGTCGGCGATGAGGGTGCTCACTTCTTGATAGCGGGCTTCGATATCGTTAAGTCGGGAAATCAATGAGTCGTTGGTCATAAATTGTAATATGGCGTTAAAATGCGTTGCAAATTTACGAAAAATTGCGTTAATGGCAAAACCTGAAGTGGGTAAAGTTGGGGGTTGAAGTATAAAAATTTGCCAACGAAAGCAAAATATTGTTAAAATGACAAATAATGAAAAAATAAGTAGTAATTTTGCAGTGATGAATAAGAAAACTAACCAAGAGAATGCCTCTGAGCCGCTTTCCCCTGCCTTGCTTTTCGAAACAAGTTGGGAAGTGTGCAACAAAGTGGGGGGCATATATACCGTCCTGAGTTCTAAAGCGAAAACGCTTCAGCAAGTATTCAAGGACGATATTGTTTTTATAGGCCCCGACGTATGGACAGCCGAGAAGCCCTCGCCGTTTTTTATCGAGAACCGTTCGTCGTTGAAGGATTGGCTTGCAAAGACCGAACTTCCCTACGGCATCACTGTCAGAGTGGGACGTTGGGCAATCCCCGGCAAACCTATCGCCGTTTTGATTAACTTTGAAGGTGCTTACCGCATTAAGTATGAAGTTTATACGAAGATGTGGGAGCGCTACCATGTGGATTCGCTTCATGGCTATGGCGACTACGACGAAGGCTGCACATTTGCAATAGCCTCGGCTATAGTGATTGATAGCATCGCCCGTTTTTATCGCTCAAACTACCGTGATATCGTCGCACATTTCGATGAATGGACATCTGGCATGGGACTGCTCTATCTCAAGGAGTTAAACCCCGATATCGCCACAGTCTTCACAACACACGCGACGAGCATCGGCCGAAGCATTTGCGGCAACGGAAAACAACTCTACGACTACATGGACGGTTACAACGGCGACCAGATGGCGAGCGAACTCAATATCGATTCGAAGCACTCGCTTGAAAAGTCGGTTGCCCACAATGCCGATTGCTTTACGACTGTCAGCCAAATTACCGCATCGGAATGTGGTAAGTTGCTTGAAAAATACCCCGACGTGATAACGCCCAACGGCTTTGAACGTCGTCTTGTGCCCATCAAGGCCCGCTACGCGCACAAACGCGAGCAGGCGCGCGTACGAATTCTTGAGGTAGTGTCGAATTTGTTCGGTTACAAACTCGACGAAGATGTGTTCATTCTCGGGACTTCGGGCCGTTGCGAATACCGCAACAAAGGCATAGATGTTTTCCTTGATTCAGTGGCACGTCTCCGCACTTTGACGAGCAACAACAAGATTCTCGCCCTCGTGCTTGTGCCCGCATGGGTCAGCGAAGCCCGCAAGGATTTGGTCGCCGCGATGTCGTCGTCGATTTACGAAAGGCTCGAAAACCGCCATTTGACACATTGGCTCCACAATTTCGATAGCGACCCCATCAACCAACGAATACTTCAATTGGGCTTCCATAACGACAGAATCTCCAACGTGAACGTGGTCTATGTGCCGTGCTATCTAAATGGCGACGACGGCATCTTTAACATGAACTACTACGACCTGCTTGTCGGAATGGATGCTACGGTGTTCCCGTCGTATTATGAGCCGTGGGGTTACACTCCGCTTGAGAGCATCGCCTTCTCGGTGCCGACAATCACCACGTCGCTGTCAGGTTTCGGCCGTTGGATTTCATCGTCGGGAATCGCCGGATTCGAAAAGAGTGGGGTGGAAGTGGTTGAGCGCACCGACTCCAATTATTTCCGTGTTGTGGAATCAATAGCCAAAAGTCTCGCCTTCCTCATCAACTGCCCCGACAAGGCCCTCCACCGCATCCGCCGTGTGGCTTTCTCGACATCCAATTTGGCTTCGTGGCAGAAATTTATCCTCTACTATCATGAGGCTTACCAATTAGCAATTTCTCGTAAAAATCAAAGACAAAACGATAAACAATGAAAATTAAAGTCAGCAACACTAACGCTCCGACATGGCGCGACGTTACCGTTAAGTCGGAATTACCTTCAAAACTCAAACCGCTGGATGAAATCGCCAAAAATCTTTGGTGGGCTTGGAACAGCGAAGCGAAAACCCTCTTCCGCGAACTTAATCCCGATTTGTGGCGTGCCACTGGCGAAAATCCCGTGATGGTGCTTCAGCGTCTCAGTTCAGAGCGCATGAACGAAATCATGAACGATGCCACTATGATGGCTCGCATCGAAACCATTCACGCCCATTTCAAGGAATATGTGAAGACCCCCATGCGTAAGGACATTCCTTCGGTGGCTTACTTCTCGATGGAATACGGCCTTTGCAATGCACTGAAGATTTATTCGGGTGGCCTGGGTGTGCTTGCCGGCGACTATATCAAAGAAGCGTCGGACAGCCGCGTGGATATGACTGCCGTAGGTTTCCTTTATCGTTATGGATATTTCACCCAAACTCTCTCTGTCGATGGACAGCAGATTGCAAACTACGAACCTCAAAACTTCAACCAACTTCCTATCGAGCAGGTAATGGACAAGGACGGTCATCCCGCCATCCTTTCGGTGCCTTACCCCGGTCGCACTATCTATTCCCACATTTGGCGTGTTAACGTCGGTCGCATGAAGTTGTATCTTCTCGACACCGACTTCGACATGAACAGCGAATACGACCGCTCGATTACCCACCAACTCTACGGTGGCGATTGGGAAAACCGTATCAAGCAGGAATATCTTCTCGGTATTGGCGGCATTTTGATGCTCAAAAAACTTGGTATCAAGGCCGACATCTATCACTGCAACGAAGGCCACGCCGCTCTTCTTAACCTCCAACGCCTTGTTGATTACGTCGAAGGCGAAGGCCTCGATTTCAACACTGCCCTTGAGATGGTTCGCTCAACTGGTCTTTATACTGTCCACACTCCCGTGCCTGCAGGCCACGACTACTTCGACGAAGGCCTTATAGGCAAGTATCTCGGCGAATTCCCCGCGCGCTTGGGCATCAGTTGGCCCGACCTCATGAATATGGGTCGCGAACATCCCGATTCAGCCGACCGCTTCTCAATGTCGGTGTTTGCCCTCAACACCTGTCAAGAGGCAAACGGTGTCAGTTGGCTCCACGGCGAAGTGTCGAAGAAAATGTTCGCCGAAATTTGGAACGGTTACACATGGGAAGAATCCCACGTGGGATACGTCACCAACGGTGTCCACATGCCGACATGGGCCGCTTCGGAATGGAAAGAATATTACGAAAAGGCTCTCGGAAAGGACTATATGCAACATCAGAGCGACCCGAAGGTTTGGGAACGCATCTATGATGTCCCCGACGAGGAAATTTGGGAAATGCGTATGCGCCTGAAGAATAAGTTTATCAACTTCGTACGCCGCGATTTCCGCGAAAAATGGCTTAAAAACCAAGGCGACCCGTCGCGAATCATGTCGATTGTCGAACGTATCAACCCCGATGCACTCATCATCGGTTTCGCCCGCCGTTTCGCCACTTACAAACGTGCCCACCTGCTCTTCTCCGACCTTGAACGCCTCGAACGCATCGTCAACAACGAGCAGTTCCCCGTACAGTTCGTGTTCTCCGGCAAGGCTCACCCCGCCGACGGTGCTGGTCAGGGTCTTATCAAACGAATTGTCGAAATTTCGCGTATGCCGCAGTTCCTCGGCAAGATTATCTTCCTTGAGAACTACGACATGGTGGTTTCGAAGCGCTTGATTTCCGGCGTTGATATTTGGCTCAACACTCCGACACGTCCTTTGGAAGCCTCCGGTACTTCAGGCGAAAAGGCCGAAATGAACGGTGTGCTTAACTTCTCAGTTCTTGACGGCTGGTGGTATGAAGGTTACCGTCCGGGTGCCGGCTGGGCCCTTACCGACAAACGTACGTTTACCGACCAGGCCCAACAGGACCGCCTCGACGCAGTCACCATCTACTCGATGCTTGAAAACGAAATCATTCCTCTCTACTTCGCCAAGAACTCGAAAGGATATTCACCCGAGTTGATTCAGTACATCAAGAATTCTATCGCACAAATCGCTCCTCATTACACGATGACTCGCATGATTAACGACTACATCGAACGTTTCTATGTGAAAGAGGCCGACCGTGCGAAGAAACTCCGCGCTAAAAACTATGCCCGCGCCCGCGAAATCGTCGCGTGGAAAGAGCGCATCGTGGAAGCGTGGGATGGCATAAAAGTACTCGACTTCCACGCACCCGACATTTTCGCTAACGGAAACTCTGCTGCAGGCGACGCTTACGAAGTCACCGTCGTTGTCGACACCAACGGTCTTGGCCGCGACCTCGGCTTAGAGCAAGTCATCTTCCGTTCGGAAGACGGCGAAGAACGCCACTGGAAGACCTGTGAATTCAAGGTGATTAAAGAGGAAGGCAGTATTCTGACTTATCAACTCAAGACGAAAGCGAAAGATGCAGGTGTGTTCCGTGTGGGATACCGTATCTTCCCGAAGAATGACCATCTGCCTCACCGTCAGGACTTCGCTTATCTCCACTGGATTTAATTTCCAAAAGGTAATATATTTGAAAGGAAGTCGCTCTCTTGGGCGACTCCTTTTTTTATTTCTCTAAAATAGGGGAGAAAAAGAAGTTTTTTAGTAATTTTGTGGCTGATGAAGTTTGAATTGTTCTTTTCGCGCCGCCTGAAGTATCGTTCGGGCAATCAATCGACGCTTTCGCCCAGCATTGTAATCGCGGTGGCGGGTGTGGCCGTGTCGCTCATAGTCATGCTCCTGTCGGTGTCGATTGTCGTGGGCTTCAAAAAAGAAATCACAAACCGAATCATGGGTTTTAACCCCCACATCGCCCTTGTCAGCGCTTCCGATTATATCGACGAACAGCCCGATTGGCTAAATCTGACTGATTCGGTGCGAAATCTCATTTCCGGCATCGAGCCGAAGAGCGTGGCTTCCGTCGTGCAACAGTCGGGCATACTTAAGACCGACGACGATTTCTGTGGTCTCGTTTTCCGTGGTATCGGCAAGGACTACGACACCGAATTTCTCTCCTCGAATCTGAAGGAGGGCAAATTGCCCACCGACACCGACGGCGTGCTGATTTCGGCGCTGAATGCCGACAAAATGCGGCTGAAGGTGGGCGACCGCGTATTTCTATACTTCTTCATTGACAACACCATCAAGGCCCGCCGATTGCCGATTTCAGGCATCTACGACAGCCATTTCACCGACTACGACAAATCGTTCGCCTATCTGCCGCTCAGTGTCGCCCAAGATGTCAATTCGCTTGAGCCAGGCCAATCCAACAGGATAGAAATCAACGTCGGCAATGCCGATATCGATGCCAAAGCCGCTCAACTCGAGCAGATTATATTGGCGGAATGTATCCGTGGAGAACGCTCGTCGGGAATGGCTATTGAGAACGTCCACAAAATCGGTGCGCTCTATTTCAACTGGCTTGACTTGCTGAATATGAATGTGGTTGTGGTATTGGTACTGATGGCTATAGTGTCGCTTTTCACGTTGATTTCAAGCCTTATTATCATCATTCTTGAGCGTGTTAATACCATCGGCATTTTGAAGGCCCTCGGTTCGACCAACAAGCAGATAAAACGCATTTTCATTTTGATGGCTATCCGACTGGTGCTTATCGGTTTGGCGATAGGCAACGTCATAGCCCTCGGTGTGCTTTTCCTGCAGAAATTCACGCATATTATTCCACTCGACCCGGATTCGTATTATTTGACCTTCGTGCCGACGGATATCAATCTGTGGCACATCTTAGCCATAAATTTGGTGTTTGTCGCGCTCTCGTATGTGACGCTCATATTGCCGGCACAGATGATTTCGAAGATGTCGCCGGCTGAAACAATCCGCTACGAGTAACGGCTACATCGCGTATTTAGCGGCCTTGACAAAAACCACCGACGACACTGCCGACATCGCCATTACGGACAGCCATCCCATCGGCGACAGGATTTTCTCCATGTCGAAATTGCCGCACATATAAATCCACCATCCAACGACGACGAGTGCCGCCAAAGCGTAGGTTATAGCCAAAACCCTACGCGCTTTTGAGTGCTGACGCTCGGGAATTCGATTCATCACTTTGCGGGTGAAGAACGGGTCGTCGGCTGGGCGGCGACATCCGGCTTGCAATTTATTTTTCAATTCGTTATCAGTCATAATCTAAACTGGTTGTTTAATCAATTTCTTTCATTTTCTGACGTGCTCGCGAGAGAAGGGATTTGACCGTGCCTTCCTCCACTTGCATTATTTTCGCTATTTCTTTGATGGGACGGTCATCCAAGTAGAAAAGCAAAACCGCAGTTCGTTGGTTGACCGGAAGTGATTCCAGCAGGGTCGTCACGTCCATTTTCGCTTCCAACGATGCCGCCGTGTCGGTGATGTCGGATTCCACGGGATTTTCGTCGAAATCGGCGCGGACATCGTGCATCTTCCTCGTATAGTTGAGAAATTCGTTGTAGGCGATTCGCCATAACCATGTCTTGAACATCGACACTCCGCGGAACGACCGAATCGACAGATATGCCTTTATGAACGAGTCTTGAGCGAGGTCGTCGGCAAGGTCGGCGTCGCCGGCGAGATTGAGTAGAAATCGCCGAAGTCCGGGCTGATAGTTTTCCACCAGACGCCCGAAGGCGTCGCGGTCATCGGCCACGACGCATCGGGCTATCAGTTGAGCCTCTGCTATTCGGCTAAGCGGTTTCATTGCTTATTCGGCGTCGTCGGAATTCTTTTTTTCCGATTCTTTCTCTTTGTCTTTCTTCTCGATGTTGTAGGCGATAATCGTTCCGAGACCTACCGTCATGGCAATCAGACCGATGATTCCGAGTATTTTTCCGCCAGAGAACATCCATGTGGCGGCGAAACATCCCACACCTGCCATAAAGCATGCCATTCCGGAGAAGATGGGGGAGCGGCGGTGACTCTTTTGTTCTTCGAAGAGTTTTTCGAGTTGTTCGTTAGCCACTCCGTGCTCGATGGCTTTTTCAATCACTTTGAAGCGGTTGCGTTTGTTGCGGTAGGAGAAGTAGAAAATCAGAATCACGAGCAGAATCGGACCACCGATAGAAAAGACAATGCCAATAATTGGAATCCATACGACCACACTTTTTGTTCCGTCGTTGACTATTTCTGATAATTTTCCAGGGAGGTCGCCTTCAAAGTCTTTGGCTGATTCGATTGCTTCTACAGCGGTGCTGTCGGCCTCGGCTGTGAGAGCGGTTGCAAGTTCGGTTTCGGCTTTCGAGTCCTTCGGATTTTGGGCATTTTGGGCGAAAGAAGTGGCGGTTGCCATAGCCATCATCACCAGCGCCATTGTCAAGATTTTTACGATACTTTTCATTTTATGTCTGTCGGGTTCTGGTTGTTGTTTAGAGCCGCATAGAGGTCAGAACCCTTTTTAATTCCTCCGACGAGACTCGTCATTATTTTACAAAGTTACGATATTTTTTATCGTTTCTGCTTAATTGACGTTGCAAGTTGCAAAAAGGTTGCAGCAAAAACGAAAAAAAATCATCAAAAAACCGAAAAACATCCGTTTTAAATCCAAAAGTTTATTAAAAAGAAAACAACACGAACAACGAAAAACAACCACCTTTAAACTATAAACTTTCATCTTTATACTTTATGATGCCTTAAAAAAGTTGACTGTCCCGTGTCCCACTGTCCCAAGTGCGGACACAAAAAGGCAGACAACGAAAACAACTTTAGACAGCATAAACAACTTAAATGATTGTTGTATAGATGGTTGGGTAAATAACTGAATTCGGTTGACTGTCCAACTGTTCATGGGACGCGGGACACACAGAGATAAACATATAATTATTATGAATTATTCATGGGTAATCTAATTCATGGAAATTTATGTAAAACTCATATTGTTTAGTTTTCCTTTGTTGTCTGCTTTTCCCGTCGTCAATTATGTATGAATTGTGCATTGGGTAACTATCATTTGTAAAACTCACGAAAAAAACTTAACTTTGTAGATTGAAACAGAAATTACTACTATGCTTAGTTATAACACCCAATTAAAGAAACTGATTCTACCCGAATACGGGAGGAATGTCCAGAAAATGGTGGACTACTGTATGACCATCGCCGACCGCGAAGAACGCAACGCCTGCGCTCGCACGATTATCAAGACGATGGCAAGCCTCACGCCCGACTTGAAGGATGTCGAGGACTACGAGAGCAAACTGTGGGACCACCTCGCAATCATGTCGAATTTCGAACTCGACGTTGACTATCCCTGCGAAATCATCGCCAAGGAGAATGTCAACGCCGTACCCAATCGTATAGACTATAGCCGTCCTAATATGCGCTATCGCCACTATGGCCGCTGCCTTGAGCAGATGATTGAGAAAGTGCGCGTTATGGAGGGCGGACGGGAGAAGGACTATCTTATTTCGCTCCTCGCCAATCACATGAAGAAACTTCAACTAGCCATCAACGCCGAAGGTGTCGACGACGAGAAAATTTTCAGCGACTTCGCCGAATACACCCATGGCGAAATTCTCATGTCGGCCGACAGTTACCGCCTCCACGAGTTCAAGATGGTCCAACCTGCAACAGGGAAGAAGAAAAAGAAAAAATGATTCGTGAAGAGGACATAGTCAAAGCGGGCAGAATACAGAAAATCAACGCCTCACGCGACGACAAGGCTTTCGCAACGATATCCCTGCCGCCGATGAACGTCGACGACCCTGCCTCGCTTCCGCTTATAGTCGAAATCGACGGCATCTTCGTGCCCTTTTTCGCCGACAGTATTGACTATGTAAACTCAAAAGGCGACTACGACATATTCGAAGCCACGTTTTCGCATCTTGCGGCCCGCGACATCGACGAAATGGCCGGCAAAGACGTGTGGCTCGACCGCGACGTTTTCGACCGCCTTGTCGATGATGCCGAAGGCCTTGGCGACGACAACATCATGGGCTACACGGTGGTGGCGAACGGTGCTGAGGTAGGGAAAGTCGCCGACATCAACGACTCTACCGCCAACGTGCTGCTGATTGTTGAAAACACTGAGGGCGGGGAGATTCTTATTCCTGTAGCCGACGAATTTTTCGACGATATCGACCATGACCGACATATTATCACAATGACACTTCCCGAAGGATTGTTAAACATTAACGACTAAAGATATGGAACCTTTCGATTACGATGAAGAGAAGGCGATTGCCTTCATTCGCCAGAATGTGGGCGAAGAAATCAGCGCAAAATATTCCGATGATGACATTATCGACGTCATCGACTGCATTTTCGACTATTACGAAATCAACGGCCTGCTTGACATTGATTTGGAAGACGACGATGATGTTATTGATGTGAACGATGTCGTCGACTATGCCAAGAAGATGATTCGCCGAGACAAACTGAGCCGCATCGACCTCAACGATGTCGAGCCGCTTGTTGTCGCTGAACTAAAATATGAAGAAGAATGTTTCAATTGAGAAAAATATGAAAATAAGAAATAATATCATTGTCGTGGCTTTGTTCGCTGTTTTCGCCTTTGCGACGACGGCATTGGCACGCGACAGCAAAATCCCTGCGTCGAAAGAGATTCCGACAGTGACCTCCGACGATAATAACGATATCTTCGACAAGACGATAGAGCAGAACATCTTGTCGCCGAAAGTGGGCTCGGGGCAGAAAGCCGTGATTGCGGATTTCCAAAAGCGGCAAGCCAAAGAATTGATTGAGAAAGGCTACGAAATGTCGTCGCTTCGTGAAGGGCTCGTAATCGTTGCCACTATCGTCGCCGACCGCCTTTTTTTGCCGAATGACACACTCATGCGAGCATCGGCACAACCAATCATCAAGCCTTTCGCCCATTTTATGAAGGACTTCGGAATGTGGAAAGTGCTTCTTGTGATGCACAGCGACAACACCGGCAGTCCGAAATACCTTCGCAAACTGACGGTTGCGCGCGTGGATGCGGTCTATGATTGGCTTTACGACAAATCCGACCACCCCGAAGAACTCGTTCCTTACGGCATCGGCGGTGTCGCTCCTCTTTATCCCAACAATTCGATGGAAAACCGCGCAAAGAACCGCCGGCTTGAGATTTATCTCATTCCGGGCGAAAAAATGATTAAATTGGCAAAAGAAAACAAACTAAAATAATATCCGTTCAATATGGCAATAGAACTGAAAGATTTAACGAAAAGAGCCGAAAATTATTCGCAATGGTATAACGACTTAGTGGTCAAGGCCGACCTCGCCGAGCAATCTGCCGTCAGAGGTTGTATGGTAATCAAACCGTATGGCTATGCAATCTGGGAAAAGATGCAGCACGAATTGGACCGTATGTTTAAGGAAACGGGCCACGTCAATGCTTATTTCCCGTTGCTTATCCCCAAATCGTTCCTCAGCCGTGAAGCCGACCACGTGGAAGGTTTTGCTAAGGAATGTGCCGTAGTTACCCACTACCGCCTTAAGAACGCACCCGACGGACAGGGCGTGGTCGTTGACCCCGAAGCGCGTCTCGAAGAGGAACTTATTATCCGTCCGACATCCGAAACCATCATTTGGAACACCTATAAAAACTGGATTCAGAGTTATCGCGACCTGCCTATTCTCTGCAACCAATGGGCTAACGTGTTCCGATGGGAAATGCGCACGCGCATGTTCCTCCGCACCGCCGAATTCCTTTGGCAGGAGGGCCACACAGCCCACGCCACCAAAGAAGAGGCTCTCGAAGAAGCCGTCAAGATGCTCAACGTCTATGCCGACTTCGCCGAGAAGTTTATGGCAGTGCCTGTAATCAAGGGCGTGAAATCGGCCAACGAGCGTTTCGCCGGCGCTCTCGAAACCTTCACCATCGAAGCGATGATGCAGGACGGAAAGGCTCTCCAATCGGGTACATCCCACTTCCTCGGACAAAACTTCGCCAAAGCGTTCGACGTCAAATTCATCAACCGCCAGAACGAACTCGAATACGTCTGGGCGACCTCGTGGGGCGTTTCGACGCGACTTATGGGCGCGCTCATTATGACGCACTCCGACGACAACGGCCTCGTGTTGCCTCCGCGCTTGGCTCCGATTCAGGTGGTCATCGTGCCGATTTTCAAGAATGACGAACAACTCGCCATCATCAACGAAAAAGTCGAGCCTATTGTGGCACTGCTTAAAGAGCGTGGCATCAGCGTGAAATACGACAATGCCGACAACAAGCGTCCCGGCTTTAAGTTCGCCGACTACGAACTCAAAGGCGTGCCCGTCCGTCTCGTTCTCGGTGCCCGCGACATTGAAAACGGCACTATAGAAGTCATGCGCCGCGACACCCTCGAAAAGAGTGTCGAACAACTCGAAGGCATCGCCGACCGCGTTGTGGCGTTGCTTGACGAAATCCAGGACAACATCTTCCAAAAGGCGCTTCGTCACCGCGAATCGAAGACTTTTGTCGCAAATTCCTACGACGAGTTCAAGCAACTTATCGAGCAGGGCGGTTTCGTTCTCGCCCACTGGGACGGAACGACCGAAACCGAGGAGCGCGTCAAAGAGGAAACGAAAGCCACTATCCGCTGTATCCCTCTCGACGGCGACACCACGCCCGGAACATGTATCTTCACCGGCCGTCCTTCCGCTCGCCGCGTAATCTTTGCCCGAAATTACTAATCGCTTATTCCGCCCACGACGATGTCACAACCCATCTTATCGATTGTTATGCCCTGCTACAACGAGCAGGAAGTGCTACCAATCACTCTTGAGAAGATTCTCGCTCTCCTCGACGAAATGGTCGGGGCAGGGCTTGTCGATAAGGCAAGCCACGTCCTTTGCGTCGATGACGGAAGCCGCGACACGACGTGGCAAATCATCGCCGATTGGCATGCCAAGGAATCGCGCGTGAAGGGCATCAAACTTGCCCATAACCGTGGCCACCAATATGCTCTGCTTTCTGGTCTTATGGAAGCCAAGGAGATGTCGGACGCCGCTGTGTCGATTGACGCAGACCTTCAGGACGACACAGCCGCCATTGTCGAAATGGTGAAATCTTTCAACGAGGGCAATGAAATCGTCTATGGCGTCCGCAGCAAGCGAGCCACCGACTCGTGGTTTAAGCGCACCACCGCCCACGCTTTCTACAAACTTCAAAAGTCGATGGGCCTTGAGACAATCTACGACCATGCCGACTTCCGCCTGATGAGTCGCCGCGCCCTTGACATCCTTGCGGGCTACAAGGAGTCGAATCTCTTCCTGCGCGGAATAGTGCCGCAAATCGGGCTGAAGTCGTCAATCGTCACCTATGAGCGTAAGGAACGCCTCGCCGGCGAATCGAAATACCCGCTCAGCAAGATGTTGAGCCTTTCGATTGACGGAATCACGTCGTTCTCGGCTCGCCCCATGCGCCTGATTTTTTTGACGGGACTGACTTTCCTGCTGCTCGACGTGATTGTGGCCGTCTATGTGCTCATTTCCTACTTTACCCGCGACATCGAATCGGGCTGGCCTTCCTTGATGCTTTCCGTCTGGTTTCTCGGCAGCCTTATCCTCATCGCTATCGGTATGGTGGGAGAGTATGTGGGCAAAATATTTATTGAAGTCAAACAGCGACCGCGCTATAACATCGAAGAACGTCTAATCGACTGACACTATGGTAACAAGAGAAACACACGTTGAAATCCATCTGCCCGACACCTCATCGCAGATGCCGCTTCCGTTTGCCGAAGGGGGCATACGCGCAGGTTTTCCGTCGCCGGCACAGGACTACATTTCCGAATCTATCGACCTCAACACCGAATTGATAGCCCATCCGGCAGCCACATTTTACGGCCGCGTGATTGGCGATTCGATGTCGGGAGAGGGCATCGAGGAGGGCGATATCCTCGTCATCGACAAATCGCTCGAACCCGCCAACGGCGACCTCGCCGTGTGCCAAGTCGACGGGGAATTTACTCTCAAACGCCTCAATATCCAGAAGGACAGGGTTTTGCTGATGCCGTCATCGCCCAACTATCAGCCGATTGTCGTTACTGAAGAAAACCAGTTCATGATTTGGGGCATCGTTACCTATACCATCAAGCGTAACCGCCGTCCACGATAATCCGGCAACATCGACCGCCATGATAGGACTTGTCGATTGCAATAATTTCTACGTTTCTTGTGAGCGCGTGTTCAATCCGCGACTGCTTGGCCGCCCTGTGGTGGTTATGAGTAGCAACGACGGTTGTGCCGTGGCTATGTCGCAGGAGGCGAAGGCTTTGGGCATTACACGCGGAGTGCCGATTTTCCAAGTGAAGGAAATCATCCGACGGCATGACGTTGAAGTGATGTCGTGTAATTTTCCGCTCTATGGTGATATGTCGTCGCGGGTGATGTCGATTGTGGCTGAGATGGTGCCGTCTATAGAGGTTTATTCTATCGACGAGGCTTTTTTCAGTCTCGATGATGCCGACACCGACACTCTCCACTCTCGGGGAAAGGAGATAATGCGGCGAATTCTGAAATCGACGGGAATACCGACATCGGTGGGAATAGCGCCGACGAAAACTCTTGCGAAAGTGGCGGCACGGTTTGCCAAACGCTACAAAGGCTATGGGGGTGCTTGCGTCATCGATTCCGCCGAAAAAGCGGAAAAGGCCCTGCGATTGACGGCGATAGGCGACGTGTGGGGAATAGGACGGCGCACCTCGGCTCGTTTCGAGGCAGATGGCATCACTACGGCATACGAACTCGCGTCGATGACCTCCGAAGAAATCAAACGGCGGTTTAATGTCATCGGACAGCGCACATGGATGGAACTTAACGGACAACCGGCAGTCGTGTCCGAACCGATATCGCGGACTAAGGAGCAAATCACCACATCGCGGTCGTTTGCGAGGACGACGGCGAGCCTTCAGCAACTGTCGGAGTATGTGGCACAGTTCGCCTCGTTGTGTGCCTCAAAATTGCGGGCACAACATAGCAACGCGATGTCGATAGCGGTTTTCATCTATCCTCGTGGCGACAATCGGGGGCTTGGGCACGGCTCGTTTGCCGAACTGACGCTTCCCGAACCGACATCCGACACGATGACAATTGCCTCGTATGCCATTTTGGCATTGCGGTCGATTTTCCGCAGCGGACCTGACTACAAGAAAGCGGGTGTGACAATCACGCGCATTGCCGACGTTGAGCAGTCGCAGTACTCGTTGTTTATTCCCGAAGCAGAACGAATACGGCGTGGCAACCTTATGACAGTCGTCGATGACATCAATTCCACGATTGGCGAAAAAACGCCCGTCAAGGTGGCCGCCGCCGGCAATAACCAAATCGTCAAAAGCGAACATCGTTCCCGCCGTTTCTCAACCCGCCTTTCCGACATCATCGAAATCAAAGCGGAATAAAGTTGAAAGAGGAGAGTTGAAAGTTTAAAGAGGGCTTGCCCGCTGGTGGGAACCACGAAGTGCTCGGGGAGATGCCGAAGCGGGTGTTGTCTGAAAGGCAGCCCGTGGTGGCAAGCCATCGGCACTCGACCCAATTTTTACAAATAAATCAAATTTATGGATTATTTATATTTTTTTCTTCTCCCTTTACTCAATAAAGACATAAAAAGAGATGCCCGACATTGTGCCGAGCATCCCCATTATGCACTATGCATTGTGAATGAGTTATCTAACGATAACTTTCTTCGCAGTGCCGTCGGAGAAGCGGACGATGTTGATTTGACCGCGAACGGGTTCGTCGTGGCGGATGCCGCGGAGGTCGTAGTAGCCAACCACAGTCTTTTCAATTGACGGGCTGTCGATGAAGATGTCCTCAACGCCGACAAAGCCCTCGATAATGAAGTCTTTCCAAATGGCGGCTTCTTTATACAAGTTCATGCTTTGCTCGGGCACATATAGTTTGCAATTTGACACGTTAACGCCTGAGAAAACAGTCTCGTTTACCGCTTGCGGCGCAAGGCTGTTGTTGCGAACTTCGTTCAACGCAGAACAGTCGGCAAATGCATAATCGCCGATTATCAGAATGTTTGTACTTGCTGCTTTTGTGCTCAGATGCTTGAGTGTGGCAGCAGGAGCGCTCAAATCGGGAAGCACGACTCGTTCAAGAGAAGAACATCCTCGGAACGCCGATTCGCCGACCTCTCTGACGGTTGCTGGGATTTCAACGCTCTTGAGATTGTCGCAGTTACGGAATGCTTCGTCGGCCACGCCGGTCACTTCGTATTCAACGCCATCGACAGTGATGGTTTCGGGGATAATAACGTCAGGTGTAGAATTGTCGAAACCTATAACTACAGCATCGTGCGTCGGAGCGTCTTTGTCGAAAGTAAGAGTTTCTCCGTAGGGGTCGAAGCCGATGACTTCGAATTTCTTCCAAACATCGGCAGCCGTATATGCGCCGACAGCCGACTTCGGCACATGGAGTTTATTAAATACCGTGAATGTTTTGTTTCCAATCGATTGGGGCGTCTGGGAATAATTCCACACGTCGGTCAATCCGCTGCAATTATAAAAAGCATAATCGCCAATCGAAGTGACGGAGTTGGGGAAAGTCATTGATGTTAATCCGCTGCAATTATAAAAAGCATAATCGCCAATCGAAGTGACGGAATTGGGGATAGTCATTGATGTTAAGCCGGTGCAATTGCCGAAAGCGGCCCGGCCAATCGAAGTGACGGAATTGGGGATTGTGACGGATGTCAAGCCACTGCAACCCGTGAAGGTGTTAGATTCAATGGAAGCAATGGAGTTGGAGATTTCAATAGAAGTCAAACCGCTGCAACCATTGAAAGCACTCATGCCAATCGAAGTGACGGAGTTGGGGA
>JAFZPB010000179.1 GCA_017552595.1 Muribaculaceae bacterium | reverse complement strand
GGGCTGTCCCACTGGCGGAACTGTTGGAGTTCTTCGAGAGTGTATTTACCTGTCAATGCGAGGATTGAGTAAAGCATCGGCGACATATGGCCGGGGTCGAGGAAAAAGCGGTCGCGGGCAATCCAATGTGGGTCGGCAGGGTCGTAGTCGAGATATTTCGCATAGAGGGCGCTCACGAAGTCGGCGCCGCCCATAGCGCCGCCCGGGTGACCCGATTTGGCGCGTTCCACCATAGATGCCGCAAGAATGCGTACGTTGTTGGCTGTTTTAGTCAGTATGTCCATGAATTTTAGATTTATGTTGTTAGTTTTATGATTATTAGCGTTTTACAATTTTGCGGTTGCCGACGATATATATGCCTGGGGCAAGTCCGTCGACGGCGTTTTGAGGAGCGACGCCACGGCGGAGAAGTCGGCCTTGGGTGTCGTAAACGTTCACGATGTCGGGCAAGCGCGAGTCGTCGCCCACAAGTTCCACACCGTCGGGCGCAACATGGTTATAAACTGCCTCAATCGACTTGACGGTGATGGTGTGGGTGGTGGCGTTTGCGTCGCCCACATAGAACATCAAGTATTTGAACGTCAAGGGGAATTTAGCGAGGTCGGAGATATCCATCAGGTCGGAAAGAGCGACAAGCACCACATTGTCGGCGTTGGCGGTCAGAGTCGGCGAGAAGTCGGCGATAGCGGCACGTTCGCCGTAGGCCTGCGACTGAAGGGTGATTTTGTTGATGACGGCATCGCCCGGGTTGATGACAAGGCGCAGCGAGTCGGGCAGACTGTAAAGTTGGATGTCCTTTGCGGCACGGATGTAGGGGCTGCGCGTCGAACTGATGGTGTAAGTGAGAGCGAAGCCGCGGTCGTCAACCGCTGTCATCGACTCGTCTTTGACACCCGATTTCGCCACTTTCCACGTCGTCACGTCGATGGGCTTGTCAATGTCGGCATAGTGCTTTTGCGGCTGTTCGACAACCACTTGCAAAGTTCCGTTGAATTCATCGACCGAGCCGTGGATTTCGGTTGTGCCGTCGGCTATTCCCTCCACCACGCCAGCCTGACTGACAGTTGCGATGTTGTCGTTTTCTGTGCTCCATGAGAGAGCGGAATTGTCGATGGCCATATCGTTGTCGAGAACAGTGGCGAAAACTTCGACAGTGTAGTCGCGGTAGGTGTCGGTGAGAATCCTTGATTTGCGGAATTGAGGCTCGGCTGTGCCGATTGTGATAGGCACGCTGGCTGTCAATCCGTTATGGTTTGCGGTAAGGGCGGCATATCCAGCGCCGTTGGCGAAGAAAGTGGTGCCGTCGTTGATGATTTCGCCCAATTCGGCGGGAGCCGACAAGGAGAAACCTTTGACATCGGTGTTGACAAGCACGCCGTATTGGTTATAGCCGTAAATAACAGGTTGATAATAACCATATTTCGGCAGGGTGATATTCCAATCGACAAAGCGGATTTGAGCGATTTCGTTGTCGGTGGGCGACGTGGCTACGGCAAAGACCGCGTTAGTCACCGAGCGTTCGGTGGCATCGGTGTATTTATTCACCACTCCGCCAAGCGGTTGCACATACATTGTCGAGGAACCGCCGCCGTCGAAGTTCATCGCTTCGGTACAGCCCACTTCGCGCATAATGTCGGCAAGAACGCGCGACACGCAACCTTGCGAAATCGTCGAGCGTCCGTCGACGACGAGAAGCGTCAGGTGGGTGCCGGAGGCGTCGTAACCAACGGCCGTGCGGGGGTTGAGCGACGTGAGGTGGTCGAGAGCCGACTGGGTGTCGAGCACTTGGCCGCCTGAAAGAATCATCGGCTGACCTCCAGCCACTTGCGTGGCTTCGAGAGCGGTGCCGTTATGAAGTAGCGAGAGGTTGATTGTCAGTTGGTCGCCCACGGCGAGGCCATCGACGAAAGTTTTCGCTGTCCCATGTCCCGAAAGGACATATTTGCCTTCCGAAAGCGACGAGTTGCCGGCGGTGGAGGGTGCGGATGTGACGGTGACAGTCAGCGGATGGCCGAAACGGAGCGTGCCGTCAACGGGAGTGACCGTGACTTCCGAGCCGTAGATGTTCGTGCCTGTTGATGTGCCGCGACGGCGGTTATAGATAACCATATTGTTTTCACCGCGTTCGCCGTTGACCGATGTCACCGAGCAAGAGCCTTTCGCACCGGAAATCGTGCCGGTGAATGTCATTGCGCTCGCATGGGGCTTTTTGTCGGGTGTCATGGCGAAATGCGTCCAGCCGTTGTTGATGGCGTAGATGATTTCGGAGTTGACCACATTCGAGCCGATGGGACGGCTATATCCGAAAAAGTCGGCATTCACGCCGGCGAAGTAGAGTGCGCCTTCCTTCGAACTGGAGGTGGCCATATACGACGTTGAAGCCACGCCCGTATAGGAATTTGCCGCTTTTACGGCGCGGATATCGACATTGGGGTCGGAAAGGTCGGTGGTGGTGTAGAACACACGCAGGTTGTAGGCGCCTTCCACTTTCAGGGCGGTGTGGGTTGTGCCCGGGCCGATGACCACATGGCGAAGCGTATCGACATTGTAAATGTTGCCTTGAAGATTCCATTGCGTACGCGCAGCCAGCGAAAAGGCCGCTGAGAGGGCGATAGTTGCGAGAAGGATTTTTCTCATTGTGACGGGTAGATTTACAGTTAAGGATGTAATTTTTGACAAATTTAGGCAAAACGGAGCGCAATGGCAAGAAAAAACGGCAAATTCTTCCCGAAACTTTGCCAAATCGGTCATAAATCACTACCTTTGCGGTCGCTAACTGAAAAAAACTTTAACAAAAAAAGTAACGATGAATCGTCAAGTAAGAGTAAGATTCGCCCCGTCGCCCACAGGTCCGCTGCATATCGGCGGCGTGCGCACGGCATTGTTCAACTATCTTTTCGCCCGCAAAAACGGCGGCAAAATGATTCTCCGAATCGAGGACACCGACTCCCAACGCTTTGTCGAAGGTGCGGAAGAATACATCAACGAGGCCCTCGCATGGCTCGGCATCGAAATCGACGAAGGCGTGAAAGAGGGCGGCGAATACGGCCCTTACAAGCAATCCGAACGCCGCGACATATATCGCGAATATGTCAAAATGCTGCTCGACCGCGGCAAAGCATATCTCGCTTTCGACACTCCCGAAGAACTTGAAGCACGTCGCAACGAAATCAAGAATTTCCAATACGACGCCTCGACTCGCATGTCGATGCGTAATTCGCTGACGATGACCAAAGAAGAGGTTGACCGCCTCGTGGCCGCTGGCGAAAAATATGTGGTCCGTTTCCTCATTGAGCCCGGACGCGATGTCGAAGTGAACGACTTGATTCGCGGCCGCGTCGTAATCAACTCGTCGATTCTCGACGACAAGGTGCTCTACAAGAGCGCCGACGACCTGCCCACTTATCACCTCGCCAACATCG
>JAFZPB010000178.1 GCA_017552595.1 Muribaculaceae bacterium | reverse complement strand
TTCCATCACAGTGGTCCAACAAAAATTCGGGGCAAGTTGGTGCTGATGTCCCCATTCGTGGCTCATTCCCCAGATGGTTTCAGATTCGTCGTAAAGCAACGAACGGCAATTCAGATACAAACGCTCGTTATCAACGTGGGTGCTGATGCCAAGATTATTTTGGAAGAGTACGCTATAGATGAAATTGACATAGAACAGCGTGCGGTTGCGTGGGACGCGCCCGTATTTCTCGAAACCTACAAGACGTTGTTCCCAAGTCATCAGCGTGTCGAGGATGTTCATATATTGGCGGTAGCCGGGCGACTTGCCGTCGTCAGCCTTACAGAACTCGTGCATACCTGCTGAAGTCCACACGGCGTGGACTTTTCGGCTGACCACATCTATGAAGCGCGACGGGGCTTCTGCTGTCATCCGATGCATCTGCTCGTTGGTCATATCGGGCGTGAGATAACCATTGACGGTTCCACCTACGAAATGGACATTGATGGGCGGATTGGCGTTTGCATGACCTTCGGAGAAATAGGCGATGTAAGCCAGTCCTGTCCATGGACTGTCGTAGTCGATGATGTTCACTCCGTTGTGCAGGTTGTAGGTTCTGATGTCGGGGCGATTGCCGTCGAAATAACGCCCCGTTTTTCCTGTGTACCATGCCACCACTTTCAGGTCGGCACTTATCGAATCGGGCAGGTCGCTCACCACGAGCATGTGTTTCCCTTGCTCCATGACAATGCCTGTCACGCCTTGGAATTGGTCGTAGTATTTGTTGGGCGTATTCCACTGGCTGGACAGCCATTGTGGTGAATCGTAGCAGTCGTAGGCAGCCACGCGATAGTCGGTCGTGTAAGTGCCTTGCAGCAGTTCGTGAGCCAGTTGCCGCACGACAGGACTTTGTATCTGCTCAATGTCGGCCTGCGTTGTGCCCGATTTCAATGATGTCAGCAGGTTGTCGGCAAAGACTTTTGTATCCGATTTTAACTCTTGTTCCCATTCTGTTTTCACTTCTATTGAAAATATCATTTCTGCACAAGAGGCAAGATCGCCGACTCCACTGAGAAAACGCACTTTGATGCTTGCCGGGCGATGCAGACCACCCTCGAAATCGACGCGCTGAATGTCAGTATTACGCGGCCATTGACAATGTTGATATAAACGATAATCGCTGTCAGTGTCGGTCTTAACATAGATTTCCGCCTCGCCAACCAGACCATTTACACCTCCGTCCTGACGGGGCACATATTCCAGATAGTCAATGCGCTCTATATTCTCAAAATTGTAGATTAGTTCCGCAGGACTTTCGGGTGTTACCTTAACAAATATGGGCGAATAGGCCGAATGATAGAGAGTTGCCCAATCGCCGTCAAGGGTGAATCGTACAAGTCCATCGTATTGATGGTTGTTGTCCGAGCAACTTACGGGCATAATGCGCGTAGCCGATGTTGGCAGGCTTTCGTTACATTTTTGCCAAAGTGTTTCTTGCGCTTGCGCCGCCATCGCGACAAGGGCGAGCAGTAATGTAAATAAATTTTTCTTCATGTTGTTTTAAGTTTTGAATTGTTATTGATATTTGTTAATTGATTATATTCTGAAAAATCGGCAGAAAAAGAAAACGTGGACTCACTTACTTCGTTTACGTTTCGGAGGTATCGGCAAATACCATTACTATCATATTCGAGTAAAAGCCCACGCCGACTGGCGTGAGCATCCGATTTTTACTCTTGATAGTTTCTTTCATTTTTTGCCGAAATTTCCGAAACAAGATCTAAAGCGGACGCTTCTTTTCTATATGTCTTTTGTTCGTTTTATATCATAGGCAATCTGAATTTTGAATTATAAATTAGAAATTATGATTAGTTCTCGTTTTGCGGTGCTTTCTCCCACGCATCCCAATCGGTTTCGGAAAGGTAGCGCGTCACTTGTTCGCACAAAGGCGGAAGGTCGTCGTCGATGACAAAACGGATTTCGTCTTTCTCTATTTGGTAATAGTCGTGTACCAACACGTGACGCATCTTCATAATGATTTTCCAAGGCGTTTCGGGGTGGGCATCGCGGAACTGCTGAGACAGTTTGTAAGCAGCCTCGCCAACAATCTCGATGTTTTTGACAATGCCGTAATAGACAAGGTCGTTCTCCGACAAATCGTCGAACGAATTGTTCT
>JAFZPB010000177.1 GCA_017552595.1 Muribaculaceae bacterium | reverse complement strand
TCAGTCGCTGGCGTTCCGTCTTGTGGCATTCGCCTTCGCCGAACCTTTCTACGGGTCGCAATGGGTGAGAGGTCTCAACGCCACACAGGCGCTTATGGGATTTTTGCTCCTGATTCCTTCGATTGTGGTTCTCTTTTATCCTGAGGCCACTCCGACAATGCTTTCTATCGCGGCGGTGATTTACGTTTCGATGAGAATAATGTTAATTGTCAAAGGATTTAGGATTTTTTATGATAATTTTTGCTCGTTGATTTATTTTATTTTGTACCTTTGCGCCCTAGAAATTGTTCCGCTGCTGATTTTAGCCGCCGGCGCAATGAGTTTGAGTACATTTTTACAGTTATAACATAGTGGAAATCAAGAAAATTTTAGTTTCTCAACCGAAACCCACCGACCCCAAGTCGGCCTATTATCGGATTGCTGAACGCTACGGTGTCGAACTCGTTTTTCGCCCGTTCATCAAAGTTGAAGGCCTTTCCGCGAAGGAATTCCGTCAGCAAAAAATTAACATTCTCGATTATTCGGCCATTATCTTTACCGCAAAAGGTGCGATTAACCACTTTTTCCGCCTTTGCGAAGACTTGCGCATCACAATGCCCGAGACGATGAAATATTTCTGCACCACCGAGCAGATTGCCTACTATCTGCAACACTTTATCACCTATCGCAAACGTAAGGTGTTTAAAGGCACTAACGGCAAACTTGACGGTCTGACGGCATATTTCCAGCGTCACAATGGCGAGCGTTTCCTCCAAATCGTCTCCGACGTGCACAAAGAGGAAGACTCTAAAATTCTCGACGACCTCGGTCTGCAACATTCTAAGGCTATTATGTACCGCACTGTCTCGAACGATTTCAAACCCGACGAGCCGCGCGACTACGACGGTATGCTCTTTTTCAGCCCCGCCGGAATCGACTCATTGCTGAAAAACTACCCCGACATTCATGAGCGTAAGGTGTTTATCGGCACTCTCGGCGCACCTGCCGCTAAAGCGGTAATCAAAGCCGGGCTCGAATTAAGTTTCCAGGCCCCGACCCCCGAAACACCTTCGATGACTTCCGCACTCGAACTCTTCCTCAAAAACAACCAGTCAAAGACGGCAGGAGGGGAACAGTAGAATCGTCAGGCCTTTCCGTTTCTTCGCGAATTGTTATGGAGGCAAGACTATGGGCGATAACATCACCGTAATTGGAGGCATTAAATCCGAAAAATGGGCGGCACTGCTGCCTCAGATTTTCAGTCTGATAGAAAACGACGACGACATCATTTCCCGAATGGCGAATGTTGTCGCCGCCGTCCATTCCACCTTCGGTTTCCTTTGGACGGGATTCTATCGCGTCCGTCATGGAGCGTCCGACCCGACGGAAGGCATTCTCGTACTCGGTCCGTTCCAGGGCTCGACTGCTTGCACGCGCATCCGCTACGGTCGGGGAGTGTGCGGCACGGCTTGGGCAGAACGACGCACGGTGGTGGTTGACGATGTCGATGCTTTTCCAGGGCATATCGCATGCAGTTGCTTGTCGCGAAGCGAGATAGTGGTGCCGGTCTTTGACTCGGAAGGCTCTGTAGCCGCCGTTATCGACATAGATAGTGCCGACCTAGCCACTTTCGACCACACCGACGCCGAAGCGCTCGAAAAAATCGCCGCAGCGATAATGCTTTAATGTTCGAAAACGCGATTGCATCGCAATTCCGCACTCCTCAGCCCAATAATCCAATAAGCATTATGCATTCTGCATTTTTTTGACTAACTTTGCAGTCTGGAATCATAGTTAGGTTATGGCGGGAATAAAATCGCTGGCTAAGGACACAGCCATTTACGGATTGAGCAGCATCGTGGGGAAGTTTCTCAACTATTTCCTCACGCCCATCTATACCTACTCCATCGCCGCGTCGGCTATCGGCGTACACTCCAATCTTTACGCATACAACGCCTTATTGCTCACCATTCTGACCTACGGAATGGAGACGGGCTTTTTCCGCTTTATCAACAAAAGCGACACGCCTAATCGCGTCTACTCCACAACGCTCATTTCAATAGGCTCTTCGTCGTTGCTCTTCGTAGCGATTGTAGCCATGTTGCTCGGGCCCCTATCTTCGGCTATCGGCTATGCTGACAATCAGCATTATGTCATAATGATGGCGATTATTGTGGCTATCGACGCCTTCATTACGATTCCGTTGTCGTATCTCCGCTATCAGAATCGTCCATGGAGGTTTGCCGGTGTCAATCTCTTGGGCATCGGAATCAACATAGTGCTCAACCTGATAGTGTTCTTGCCGATAGCCGTCACGATGAACAATGGCGCTGTGGGTATTGATTGGCTATGGTTCAGCAAGGGAATGACGCCGGCAGAGTATGCCGCAATTTCAATTTCGATAATCTTGGGAATCAACGTGATAACATCGGTTGTTAAATTGCTGATGTTGATGCCCGAGTTGACTTGTTGCCGCTATGTTTTCGACTATGCCCTATGGAAGAAGATGATTGCTTACTCCTTTCCGTTGCTCATCTTGGGTGTCGCCGGCATCATGAACGCCACCATCGACAAAATCATCTATCCGTATATCGGCGGCGAAAACGCGATGGCCGATTTGGGCATCTACAACGCCAATTTCAAAATCGGCATTATCCTTGTTATGTTCACCCACGCCTTCCGTTTCGCATACGAGCATTTCGTTTTCTCTCAGGCGCGAAACGACGGCAAGGACAAACGCCGAGCCTACGCCGACGCGATGAAATATTTCATAATCTTCACTTTGTTTATATTCCTGACTGTCACCTGTTTTCTTGACATCATCAAATATATCATCGCCGAGCGGTTCCACTCGGGATTGGCAGTAGTGCCGATTGTGATGCTCGCTGAATTGTTCTTCGGCATCACGTTTAATTTGTCGTTCTGGTACAAACTTTCCGACCGTACGATTTGGGGCACATGGTTCAGCCTGCTGGGGTTGATAATCACTGTTGTGCTCAATGTGGTTTTGGTGCCGAAAATCGGTTATATGGGCTGCGCGTGGGCATCGGTTGCAAGTTACGGCGTTATGATGTTGGCAAGTTATTTTGTTGGTCAGTCGAAATATCCTATTCCCTATAATGTGGGGCGCATCGCCATTTATTTCATCGTGGCGGGAGTCTTTTTTGCTGCGATGACGCTTGTCAAATTCCCGTCATCATGGATGGAATATGTGTATCGTGTGGCGCTGCTCATCGTTTTCGGACTTTTCGCGATGCGTTTCGAACACATCAAGTTTTCACACTTAATCCCGCGCCGTAGTGAGTGATTTAACGCCGACATCGGGAAAGGCTCTGCGCGTGACCATCGTTAACCGTAGCGATTCGCGTGGCGGTGCCGCCGTTGTGTCGTATAGGCTGATAAAGGCTTTGCGCGACATCGGCGTCGATGCCCGAATGCTTGTTGCCGACCGCACTACCGACGACGCAAATGTCGCTCTTGCAGGAACGAAAATCGGCCGTCGGACGGCATTCCTTGCCGAGCGGCTTAAAATTTTCCTGAACAACGGTTTTAACCGCGCCGACCTTTTCAAAGTGGATATTGCCAACGTTGGCGTGGATTTGATGAGCCACAAGTGGATTCAAGACGCCGATGTGGTTTGTTTGAACTGGGTAAATCAGGGTTACGTGTCGCTTGACACTGTCGGTCGTCTCGCCAAAGCGGGCAAGAAAATCGTCTGGACTATGCACGACATGTGGAACGCCGTCGGCGTGTGTCACCATGCCGCCGAATGTCGCCGATATCTCGCCGATTGTTCCGGCTGTTCGTTCACTCGCCTTGCCCCGAAAGTTTTTGAGAAAAAACGCAGTATATATGCCGATGCCGATATCACGTTTGTCGCAGTGAGCCGCTGGCTTGCCGAGCGTTGTCGCGAAAGCGCTCTGCTTGCCGACGCGGATGTGAGAGTGATTCCCAACGCTTTTCCCATCGACGATTTCTCTTTTGAGCGAGTGGGAGACACTGCGCCGACGGTGATTTTCGGTGCGGCACGCCTCGACGACGCTGTCAAAGGCCTTGATGTCGCCATCGACGCGCTTAATATCGTGGCCCGTCGACGCCCAGAAGTGCGAGCCATTTTCTTCGGCGACATTCGTCAGCCTCAACTTCTCGACCGACTTGAAATGCCTCACGAGCATCTTGGTAGAATCTCCCTCGATGCAGCCCGCGAAACCTATCGAAAAGCCGACGTTGTACTTTCGACATCGCTCTACGAGACGCTCCCTGGCACCATCGTTGAGGGTATGGCGGCAGGATGTGTGCCGGTGGCGTTCGACAGCGGCGGGCAAACTGACATCTTCGACCACGACTGCACTGGTTTCGTAGCCGACTATCTCAATGCCGAAAGTGTCGCCGACTGCGTGATAAAAGCAATTGACAGGAAAATTCCGCGACAAACGCTTCACGACGAAGTGGCCCGCCGCTTTTCGGCACAGTCGGTGGCGCAAAAATACCTCGCCATTTTTACCGAAAAAATGACCAAATAATCCGACTTTTTGTCGGCAATAAACCCGCCCTTTTTCCGTTAATATTATAGATACCTAAAAATATTGCAAATGCCTGAATTACAAACCGCAAACAATCATAGATATTGCGTAATAATGTGTGGCGGCATCGGCAGCCGTTTTTGGCCCTATAGCCGCTCCAATTGTCCCAAACAGTTTATTGACTTCTTCGGCACAGGACGCTCGCTCCTGCAGATGACTTTCGACCGTATTCTGCCGGTAGTTCCTGCCGAAAACGTTCTCGTCGTTACAAATCGATTGTATGCCGACCTTGTCCGCGAGCAGTTGCCCGACCTTGCCGACGACCAAATTCTTCTCGAACCGGCTCGCCGCAACACCGCTCCCTGCATCGCTTGGGCGGCTTACCATATCGAGGCTCGTGACCCTCACGCCTCAATGATTGTCATGCCCAGCGATCATCTTATCATCCGTGAGGCTGTTTTTCAAGAAAATATCCGCACTGGCTTTGATTTTGTCGAATCGACAGGCGCTTTGCTTACCCTCGGCATCACCCCGTCGCGCCCCGAAACGGGTTACGGCTACATCCAAATAGGCAATCACGTCGATGGCGACATCAACTGCGTGAAAACTTTTACCGAAAAGCCTAATCTCGACCTCGCTAAAGTGTTCCTTGAGTCGGGTGAATTCGTTTGGAACTCGGGAATTTTTCTCTGGAAAGCCTCGACAATCAAAGAGCAACTTCGCAAACATGCGCCCGATATCGCCCAAGTCTTCGATAATGGCGAATCATTGTTCAACACTCCCGAAGAAATTCCCTATATCGAGGATAATTTCGCTGGTTGCCCGTCCAACTCTATCGATTACGCCGTAATGGAACGTGCACAAAATGTGTATGTCGAGCGTGTGGATATCGGATGGAACGACCTCGGCACTTGGAGCGCACTTTTCGACAACTCGCCGAAAAACAACGACCGCAATGTGGCACAAAACTGCAATCTGCTTGCCTATAAATCGTCGGGCAATATCTTTGCCGTCAAGGACGACAAATTGGTGGTAGTATCGGGATTGGAGAACTATATTGTAGCCGATAGCGGCGATGTGCTGTTGATTTGCCCCATCAGCGAAGAACAACAAATCAAGAACATCGTCAACGACACCCGCCTAAAATTCGGCGACAAATTCCTTTGATTAAAGCATAATTTGCATTGGTCGTTTCAGTTGTCTATTGCCTTTGAAACTCGGTGGGGGATAGGCCTGTGAGCCTTTTGAAGTATTTGCCGAAAGCCGACTGGCTTTTGAAATTCAGTTCGTAGGCGACTTGCTGGATGCTTTTTCCCGAGAAACGGAGCATTTTTTTCGCTGACAGAATTACGTAGTCGTCAATCCATTCAGCGGCCGTGTGGCCCGTCGCGCTCTTGACGATAATCGTCAGATATTTTGAGGAGATGAAAAGACGGTCGGCGTAGAACGAAACTTTGCGCTCCTTGGTGTGGTGCTTGACGATTAGCGCCACAAATTCCCTGACATAATTGTTGCGGACGTTGCGGCGTTCGCGCGGCAATTCTTCGTTTATCCATTTTGATCCGATTCTCATCAGGTGATAGACGATGGCCGCCATTATGTTCCGTGAAATGTTTTTCGAATAGGCCTCGGTGACTTTGTTGTCGCCGATGCTGGCATTGCGGTGCATAACGTCCATAAGACCCTGTAACAGTTGGCTTTCGTCGGCTGTAAGTTCTATCACGGGACGCGGACGCGTGGCGATAAAGCGGTTGTCAATGGCGTTAATGTCGATGTTGATTTCCCGCAAAAACTGAGGCGAGAAAAAGAGTATATTGGCATCAAGGTCGTCGGCTTTGTCAATGAGTCGGGCGGTGGTTTCCGGACCGAGGAGCACAATCATATCCTTTTTCACGTCGTAGGGAGCCCCGTCGATTTCGAGTTGCAGTCCGCCGTCGAGACAAAGCATCATCGTCAGGGCGTTGAAGCGGATAAGACTTCGAATTTCGCTTTGACGGATAAGGGCGTCGGATGTGATGTGGGAGAATATATAGTCCTCGCCGAACTTGCTGTAGTCGACGGCATATTCGTTGATGCTCGATACTTTCGACAAGTCGAGGTTAATTTCCTTGTGGTCCATGCGCCTGTCGGTGCTGTTATTTGTTTTTACGGGATAGATTGCCGAGATAGCCTCCGTGGTGGCGCAGGGCATAGTCTTCGCGGGTGAAGCCTATGGCCTTCATTACGCACACGACGAGGATGTCGCCCATGACGGTCATCATCGTCGTTGAGGTTGTGGGCGTTAAGCCTAACGGGCACACCTCCTCGGCATCGGCTGTCACGAGGCATACGTCGGCGGCCTTCGCGAGGCGGCTTTCAGGTTTGCCAGTGATGACGATAAGGGGCAGTTGCGGATAGAGTTTGTGCGCCAAATCGACGAGTTCGATGATTTCGCGAGTGTGGCCGGAGTTCGACACGAGAAGCAAAATGTCGTCGGGCTGAATCACTCCGAGGTCGCCGTGTTGCGCTTCCGACGGGTGGAGGTAGATGGCTGGCGTGCCCGTCGAGGAGAATGTAGTGGCGATGTTCATGGCGATTTGCCCGGCCTTGCCCATGCCCGATGTGACAAGTTTGCCATGTTTTTTCGCGGTGGCGTTGACAATCATCTCCACCGCCTTGACGTATTGGTCGGTGACGGGGATATTTTTGATGGCCTCGCTCTCGGCGTCGAGGATTTGTCGCATTGTCTGTTTGATATCCATTGCTATAGGAGGTTAAATGTTGTCGGATGGAGGAAGAATTTTCACGTTGTTATGCTCGTAATCTACGATTCGTTTCACCCATTTCGGATTTAGGGGAATTGCGCCGCCCTGCTTGAAGTCGAAACTTACCATGGCGGTGACGCAACGGCATTTCATCTCGCCGGTGACGTTGTTGACGAGTTGTTGCTCGAGGTAGAAACTGTGCTCCGAAATGGCGATGACGGCGGTCAGCACATCGACAGGCTCGCCGTAATTGACGGGGGCTACGAATGTGGCGTTGACATTGGCTATAACGGCGTTGACGTTGGTGGCGTCGATGTCATCGGCGATAACGGCATGGAAATATGCCGTTTTTCCGAGGTCGAAATAGTCGAAATATGAAGTGTTGTTGAGATGGCGCAGCATGTCGAAGTCGTTCCACCGCGGTTGAACGGTGATTCGGTGGTGGAAAGCGGAGGTGACGAGTGCCGCAGACGCTATTTCTAATGATTTGTCGTTGTTCATATATCAGTGGAAAACTATGTCGGTGATAATATCCGTGCCGACGGCTTCGTTAATGGCCGTGATGAGGCGCGGTTTGGTGAATGTCAGTTCGTTTTTGAGCGATGCGGAGGTGAGGAAAACATGCATGACGCCCGATGCGACGAATCGTCGCGTTGTAAGTCTGTTGATGCCTTGACCGACGATTTGCGGCCAGAGGAAACACGCACGCTGCTCGGCGTAGGCAGTGTCGAGGTTGTTGTCGGAAATAATCTCGTTGAATATTTCTCCGAAAGTTCTTGCTTCAGTTCTTTTCATTAGTCGGTAGAGTTAAGAGTAAAAGTTCCGTTTTCGACTTTCCAAAGGCGGTATTCGCCCGCCACGTTTGCGATGATTTCGTCGAAGTGGGCGAGGTTGGTGTCGGTGACGAAAATCTGTCCGAAAGTGGGCATCGACACCACTTCCATGATTTTCCCCACACGCTCGGAGTCGAGTTTGTCAAAGATGTCGTCGAGAAGAAGGATGGGCCGCAGGCCGGTGGCTTCACGCAAGAATTCGTACTGTGCGAGACGAAGGGCGATGACGTAGGTTTTGCATTGTCCTTGCGAGCCGGCGCGGCGCATGGGCATTCCGTCGAGAGTCATATCCACGTCATCGCGGTGAATGCCGACGGTGGTGTGTTTCACTATCTCGTCGTGGAAGCGTTCGCGGGCGAGGAGGTCGCGCAAAGGCATTGTCAGCAGAGCGGAAGAGTATTGCAGGCATGCTGTTTCTCCTTCGCCGGCAATCAACTGATAATAGCGGTTGAATGTGGGCGTCAGCCGTTCAATCCATTCTGCACGTACGCGGCAGATGTATTCGGCCGCGGTTTCGAGTTGGGCGTCAACGGCGTCGAAAAGGTTGCGGTCGGTGTTGCCTGCGCGAAGCAGGGCGTTGCGTTGCTCGAGGGCGCGGTTGTAACGGATTAGATGGTCGAGATAAATAGCGTCGCTCTGCGAGATGGTCATGTCCACCCATCGGCGTCGCGTTTCGCCCGAGTCGCGAATCAGGTCGATGTCTTGCGGCGACGACATGACGATGGGGAATTTGCCGATGTGCTGGCTCAGACGCACGTATTCTTTGCCGTTGCGTTTCATCGTTTTGCGTTTTCCGCGGGCGATGCCCATCGACAGGCTTTCTTCTTCGCCGCGGCGGTCGTAGGTGGCCTGTATCATGGCGAAATCCTCGCCTTTCGTCATCAGCATCGGGTCGGTCATGCCCGAAAAACTCTTGCAGAAACTCATGAAATAGATGGCGTCGAGCAGATTGCTCTTGCCCATGCCGTTGTTTCCGAGCAGGCAATTCACCTTCGGGGAGAACTCCAATCGGGCCTCCCTGATGTTTTTGAAGTTTACTATGCTGATGTTGCGAAGAAACATTCCTGAAGGTGTTCGCGGCGCGGGGATTTGTCCGTAACGAAACACACTACAAAAATACGGAAATTCCTTCAAATTGCAAAACCTTAGTCTTCGACTTTTTAGGTGAATTTGCGAAACGCCCCCGCTAATAAATTTTTACATTTTGCCGTAAAAATTTTGATATTTATGGAAATTTGTTTAATTTTGCGGTATAATTAAAGAAATTTGCAAGTAGATAATTAAATATTCAATACAAAATGTCATTGATTGTTCCGCCCCGATATAGGGCACGACTCCTTCCTGAGACCACCGAAGTGGCCATCAAAACAATTAAAACCGCTTTCCAAAAAGAACTTTCCGCCGCGTTGAATCTCCGTCGCGTGACGGCGCCGTTGTTTGTGCTTTCCGGCACCGGTCTAAACGACGACCTTTCAGGCACCGAGCATGCCGTCAGTTTCGAAATCGCCGACATGGATAACCGACGCGCCGAAGTGGTCCACTCGCTGGCGAAATGGAAACGTGTCAAATTGGGCGCATACGGCATCGAGCCGCATTTCGGACTGTACACCGATATGAACGCCATTCGCACTTTCGAGGAACTCGACAACCTCCATTCGCTCTACGTCGACCAATGGGACTGGGAACAAACCATCACCGAGGACGACCGCAATCTTGCCTATCTGAAATCGACTGTCGAGAAAATCTACGATGCCGTGCGCCGCGTCGAGGCTCTGATTTATGAGCAGTATCCGCATATCACACCGACATTGCCCGAACATATCCAGTTTATCCACTCCGAGGAGTTGCTGCAACGATATCCCGGCATGACACCGAAAGAACGCGAAACGGCAATCACCCGCGAATTGGGGGCTGTGTTCATTATAGGAATCGGCGGTAAACTTTCCGACGGACATCCCCACGACCTTCGTGCGCCCGACTACGACGATTGGACAACGCCCAACGACGACGGTTATCAGGGGCTCAACGGCGACATTATGCTGTGGAATCCTGTGCTCGAATGCGCTTTCGAACTTTCGTCGATGGGCATCCGCGTGAGCCCCGAGGCGTTGCGTCTGCAGTTGCGCCTTCAGATGGCCGAGGAGCGCGAACGATTTAAGTTCCACTCGATGCTTCTGCGCAACGAACTGCCGTTGTCGATTGGCGGCGGTATCGGTCAAAGCCGTTTGTGTATGTTCTTGCTTAAGAAGGCGCACATCGGCGAGGTGCAGGCGTCGATATGGCCCGAGGAGCAGATAAAGGCTTGCGCCGACGCGGGTATATTTTTGATTTGAGTAATATAACGATAAAAAAAGGGCGGCTCAGTTAAGAGTCGTCCTTTTTCGATTTTTGAGTGGGCGAAGATGGATTCGAACCACCGAAGGTAACAACCAGCAGATTTACAGTCTGCCCCATTTGGCCACTCTGGAATTCGCCCGTGACGAAAATCGACTGCAAAGTTAATTACAAATCTTGAACTTTGCAAACAAAATGGCGCATTTTTATCGCCGTTTCGGCGGCTTCGCGTCCTTTGTCGCCGGCAGGTCCGCCTGCGCGGTCGAGAGCATCTTGCAGATTGTCAACCGTCAGCACGCCGAAAATCACCGGCGTGTCGCAGTCGGCATTGAGGGCTGTAATGCCCTGCGTGACACTTTGGCAAACGTAGTCGAAATGGGGTGTGCCGCCGCGAATGACGCATCCGAAGACAATAACTACGTCGAATTGGCCCGATTCGATAATCTGCGACGCGGCGAAAGTAAGTTCAATGGCTCCAGGCACGCGGAACACTTCCACGTCGTCTTTTCCAAAGCCTTCCTTGCGGAATACTTCGAGAGCCGACGCCACAAGACGGTCAGTCACTTCCGAATTCCATTCCGTTGCGATGACTGCCACCCGTGTGCCAGGCACTTTTGGCAGAGGTCCCGAAGGCGCATATTGAGATGTTGACATTGTTGTAAAGTTTATAGTTTAAAGTTGAAAGTTTATAGAGAATCGATTGCTCGATGACTTCGAAAGAGTTCTTTTATTTTTCGTTTTTATCATTTAAGACATCCATAACCAACTTGCGTAATTCTTCTTTGTTGGGTAAGAATAACTCATATTTTGAGACAAATAAGTTTGAATCCATGCCGTAGGTGGCATATTCCACCATAAGTTCATCTTTATAGTGGCCCATAACAATGCCGATAGGAGGATTGTCTCCATCAACATTTTCTTCTTTGGCAAAATACCCCATATACATATTCATTTGACCTATGTCCTTGTGTTTTACGGCACCGCGTTTGATGTCAAGGAGAACGAAACATTTCAGAATTCGGTGATAGAAAACCAAATCAACATAGTAATGGACGTTGTTGATTGTCAGCGAATATTGCCGCCCTACAAATGCGAAGCCTTTACCTAGTTCTAACAAGAACTTTTGCATATTGTCTATCAACCGCTGTTCCAACTCACATTCTTTGTATTGTTTTATATCATCAATTCCAAGGAACTCCAGCGTATAGGTGTCTTTAACCACATCTTCAACCGTTTGTATCTGTTGCCCTTTGTGGGCAAGTTCTATTACCCCCTGTTTGTCTTTATTCAGCGCTAATCGCATAAACAATCCGCTTTCTTTTTGACGATGAAGTGTCTCTACCGACCATCCTTCAGCGATACTTTCGTTGAGGTAGAATTCACGTTCTAGAGAGTCGTCTATAGTGATAAGTTCACAGATGTGTGACCATGTTAATTTGTCAGATGTCTGACAAATTACAAAGGGAGATTTGTCAGATGTCTGACAAATTGGGAACAACAAATAAAACTTTCGCATATTGTTGAGATTTGGACGACTATAGCCTCGTCCAACTTTTGCCCGAAGGATATTGGCAAGGCGTGTAAGCAGACTAACCCCATACGTCGCTCTTGCATTTCCATCTTGTTCAAACTCCACAATGTGACGACCGACATTCCAATATGTGGTCTTTATGGTATGGTTAATACTAACAGCCAATTGTTGTTTGCCTTTTTCTATTGTTGTCACAATTTTATTGGCAAGTTGCATCAAGTCGGCGTCAGGAATTTGTATTGGTAAGTGCTTTCCTTTTTCCGATTCATTATTTGTTTTGTCCATATATTGTGGAATAAATAATTAGAAAATGGCGTATTTTGTCAAAAATAATTTTCCCATTCTAAATTCAATACGATTCCTCGAGGGTGGGGAAGACGACGGTCTTGACGTCGTTGACATAGTTGCCGATGGCGCGGGTGATGTCGTCGCCGATGGTGCCATAGACACGGAGGAATTTCGGTTTGAAACCCGGGTTCATGCCGAGCATGTCCTGAAGCACGAGCACTTGTCCGTCGGTGGCGGGTCCGGCCCCGATGCCGATAACGCAGATGCCGAGTTCTTTAGTCACTCTTTCGGCGAGTGCGGCGGGAATCTTCTCAAGAACGAGGGCGAAACAGCCCATATCTTCCAACATATGGGCGTCGGCAAGCAGTTTCTCGGCTTCGGCGTCCTCTTTCGCACGCACTGCATACGACCCGAATTTGTTGATGGATTGTGGCGTAAGACCGAGGTGGGCAACGATAGGAATGCCTGCAGAGAGAATCAGTCTGACAGATTCGGCGATTTCGCTGCCGCCTTCAAGTTTGACGGCGTCGGCACCCGTTTCCTTCATGATGCGGATTGCCGAGGCAAGGGCTATCTGCGGATTGCCTTGATATGAGCCGAAGGGCATATCCACGACAACGAGGGCACGTTTCACACCGTTCACCACGCAGCGTCCGTGGTAAATCATCTGGTCGAGAGTAATGGGCAGGGTAGTGGCATTGCCGGCCATCACGTTAGAGGCACTATCGCCGACGAGAATCATATCCACGCCTCCGGCATCTACGAGGCTTGCCATCGTGTAGTCGTAAGCGGTTATCATCGCCACCTTTTCGCCGGCGGCCTTCATTTTGCGAATCGTTGACGTGGTCACCTTCTTCGCACTATCGGTTGTGTTTGTTGACATTGTTTTATGTTTGTTTGTGAATTACTACGCAAATTTAGCACCGATGATTTTCATAACCAAAAAATAATCACTATTTTTGCGGCTGAATGAAGCGAATCGTGTTAAAATTGGCGTTTGTTGCGTTTGCGGCCATAGTCGCAGTCGGTGTGGCTTATGCCGCGCAGCCGTGGTCGTACAGGGTTTCGAAATTCGACAATTTCGCGTTTTTCCGCGACCCGAACGCACTTCACTTGAAAGCCGCCGACATGGTGGGAATCAAGGGGGTGGATTTGCGGGCCAATGTCGAGGACGCTGTCTATGGACTTGTGACAATCGCCAACAGCGACAACTACAAGTTGGCGCATCTGACTCACTCCGTGCCGTATCTGACACCTGCAGCCGCTGATTTGCTCAACACTATAGCCTTCAATTTCACCGATTCGCTCGTCAAGAAAGACATGACGCGCTATAGGGTTATTGTCACTTCCGTGCTTCGCACCGGCGAGGATGTGCGTCAACTTGTGAAGGTCAATCGAAACGCTTCGCCAAATTCCGCACATTGCCGCGCCACAACGTTCGATATCGCATATAAGACATTCGACAAACTCGACCGTGACGGCGAAGATGTTCCTGCCTATGTGCTTGAGGCGGTCCTTGCCGAAGTGCTTCGCGACCTTCGCCAACAAGGTCTGTGCTATGTCATATATGAGCGTGGACAATGCTGTTTCCACATCACTTGCCGCTATTCGTTCCGCGACCTTTTTAAGTGACGCCATGATGTCGCCCCTTGTGAAATTTCCCGAATCGACGGTTGCCGCCGGCGTCGCCTACTGTGGCAGCGTGGAATATTACGCCCGTCTTGCCGCTTTCGGCAAAATCGTTTTCGACATTTCCCGTCCGTTTAACCGCCACGACCACGAACCGCGGCGGTGCGAAATCGTCGGTCCGTCAGGGCGTCAGACACTGTCCGTCCCCACCCACAAACCGGCTGGCGGCAAGAAAGCCTCCGTCGCCGACCTTAAAGTGGATTTCATTCTCGACTGGCGGCGTGTCCACTGGGGCGCGATTTTTTCCGCCTACGGGCGTTCGCCTTTCTTTGAATATTATGCCGACCGGTTCCGCGATGTCTATGAGCGGCATTTCGACCGCCTCGTTGACTACGATTTGGCGCTTGACGCTCTTATCCGCCCGATTTTGGGCATCAAAACGGAAGTCGGCGTTGTTGCCGACCGCGCCGAATTGCCGAATAACGACATTCCCGACGTGACAGTGAAGCCGGTTGAATACTATCAAGTGTGGGCACAGCGTCACGGATTTCAAGCGGGCCTTTCCGCCATCGACCTTGTGTTCAACATGGGCCCGGAGTCCCCGCTCATTCTCGCCAAAATGCTGGAGTTGGGGTAAAGTTTAAAGAGTTTTCGACTGCTTGAACATTCGAACAATCGAGCGCTTGAAAACAACAATTTCCAAATTCTACATAAAGCAACAGAGGCTTCCTCGTGTGAGGAAGCCTCTGTCGTTTTTAAGCCGTTAGGTTGGATTAGCGAACGAGAACCTTCGATGCGCTGACTTTGCCATTCGACAAGGTGTTGACCTTGATGAGGATTTGGCCAGCGGCGGGATTCAATACGCGTACACCTTGGAGGTTGTAGTAAGATGTTGCTACAACATCAGCGTCGTTACCGATGGTGTTGACACCTGAAGGAGCAGGAGTGAACTTGTACATCGAAACGCCTTCACCGGATACGTTGCGGTAGATGATTGCGTGAGGTTCAGCGTCTCTGTTGCTGACAACGCGAGCGGTGATGCTTTGGAAGCGTGGTGAACCGCCTACAAAGAGTTCGTTACCAATAGAAGCGAGGTTCTTGTCTTCGCCGAGGACACGAACAGCAAGACCTGAAGCATAGTTGGTGTCGGTGCTGGGTTCTACAGAGTAGGTGATGTCGCCAATTGTGAAGATGTCGAAGCCTTCGCATGAGCGAGCGCCTTCAACACTGCCGAAGTCAACGCCTTCTGAACCGTCTTCGTTCCAACCGTAAATCTTGAGGTTACCACGTTTGCGGTAAACGACTGCGGTGGAAGGATCGGCAGCAGATTCGATTTCGTCAACGGTAGCGTAACGCGGTTGAGCGATTGTCGTGGTGTCGAATGCTACTTGAGCGTCGGGCGAGTCGATAGCGTCGCCGTCTTGTTCGCCGTTAGCGATTTTAACAGCCACAAGTTTTTGAGCACCATTAACTGCGATGAAGAAGTAACCGCCTTCAGCGCTCATAACGTCACCTACAACGCGACCGAATGCGTCAGCGCGGGCAGGAGCAACTGCATCGGGGAATGTGAGGGCGAGTTCGTGTTGTGTTCCGTTGGGTTCGATGATTACCCAAGTGGTGCCAGATGTTGCACCGGGGAATCCCTTGTTGACGAGGATGTTGCCAGCGTCGTCGGAGGTGATACCAGTACCAAGGCCTTCAACTGAAGCGTAGTCGGAGCGAGCGCCGGTAGCGTCGTAGCGGACAACCTTACCGTTAGCCTTGTCATTTACATAGATATAGTCGCCGTAGCCGGTCGAGAAGCGGCCGTCATTACTTGCGATGATATCAGACTTGCTTTCGATGATGACTTCGAGTTTGGCATCGCCACCACCGCCACCACCGTTGGTGATAGTGAATTCGGCTGATACAGCGTCGGAAACGAGACCGTTCTTAAGAGCGATAGCCTTAACGGTTGTCGTGCCGATTTCGTTGATAACGAAAGGTTCAGCGTAGAGAGTGGATTCTGCGTCAGGATTCGAACCGTCGAGAGTGTAACGGATTTCGTCAGCCTCTTCGGCTGTGATGGTTACAGTCACTTCGTTTTCGAATTCGCCACCGTTAGGTTCGATAACGGGAGCGGACGGACCTACAACGGGAACTGCACTGAACAGAACAGTACCTGCGGAGAGGTTAACTACCACATTGTATTCACCGGCGGCAATCTTGTAAGCGTTTTCGCCTTTTTGGATAGCCATTGCTTCGTCGAGAACGACTTCTTTGTCGTTTGCGTCGGCACCGTAGCGATAGCCTGCGATAGCGGCCCAGTCGTCGGCGTTTTCAGCGAGTTTTTCGGTGAACGAGAAGTAGTTGTAACCTTCGTTGCGACCGTCGGCTGTGAAGGTGGCGATAAATTCGCCGGTGAGGCTCTTAGTGTCGGCAGGAGTCATCACGAGACCTACGTTGGGAGCCCAACCGTTTTCGTTGACTTCACCGAGGATGTAGAGTTCATCGGGATATTCGGGAGTCGGGCCAGCCTTCGGGGTAACGGTGAGTTCGGAGTAGTCTTCCTTAACGGAGAATGTGTATTCGCCGGCAGGGAGTTTGAATGCTGTGTCAGCACCGGAGAAGAGAGCGTTTGCTGCTTCTGTTGAGGGAACTGTGCCGTCAACTTCCGGGCCTAAGCGGAACGAGCGGATGTAGTCCCAACCGCCTTGGTCGTTGTTTTCAGCGAGAACCGGAGTGAATGCGAACGAGCCTTCTGATGCGAGGGTAACGTCAGCAACGAAGTTGCCTTCTGAGAGTTCCATCTTGACACCGTCGTTGGCAGCCCATTCTTTGCCGTTAACTTGGCCGAGAATGTAAAGTTCAGCAGCGGCTTCGATGCCATAGGTGTAGTAAGCGGCAGCACCGCCGTTGCCCGGACACCATGCATAGATACCGACCATGTCGTCGGAAATCTTGCGGACGGTGTAAGCGCGGAAGAAGTAAGCGTTGGAGGGAGCATTTTCGCCAGCGGATTCTTCTACAACTTCGTTTTCTGCAAGGTTCTTAATCATGAACTTGTCGGATGCGCGTTCTGAAGATGCTACTGCATAGAGCACATCGTTGAGAACGAAGCAGTCGAAACCGTCGTTACCGCCAGCACCTACTGTGCCGAGGGTAAGTTGTTCGCTGCCGTCTTCGCTCCAGCCCCATACCTTGTTGTCGCTACGGTTGCGAGCATAGAATGTTGCCGAGGGGTCGGCAGCGGCTTCTACGTCTTCAACGCTTGCGAGCATCGGTTGGCAAAGGGTCGAGGTGTTCATGGCGTTGGAAACAGAGGGAGAAGCCATTGATGCTTCTTCGTCTTGAGCGCCATTGGCAATCTTGATGGCGGCAACGTTTGTTGCACCGTTAGGAGCAAGGTACATCCAAGCGCCTTCTTCGCTCATAACATTGCCAACTACGCGACCGACTTGGTCGGTACGGGCTGCTTCCATTCCTTCGGGAGCGGTGATTGCGAGGTCGTGTTGAGTTCCGTTGGGTTCAATGATAACCCAAGTTCCGAACGAACCTGCATCGGGGAATCCTTTGTTTACGAGGATGTTTCCTGCATCGTCGGAAGTGATGGCTGTACCAACGCCTTCAACGGTTGCAAAAACACTGACACCTTCGACGTTGAACTTGAGGATTTCGCCATTCTCTTTGTTGATGACATAGAGATTGCCGTCGAAACCTGTTGCAAAACGCGAGTGGTCACGCGCGGGAGTGGCTGCAATTTTTTGTTCCCAAACCTTTGTCAAAGTCGGGGTTTGAGCCAGCGCGGTTCCTGCCATTGCGAGAGCGGCAATAGCGAGGATTGAGTTGCGTAATGAAAATTTCATAAAATTAAAAAATTGGTTAATAAAATAGGATATAAAAAATATATTCGTTAGACTTTTTCGGTTAACACTGTAGTTATCCATTTTATGCGGTAAAGTTAACAAGAATTTTCCGACTGACAAAATAATGCCCGAAAAATTTGACGTATCGGACTTTTCCCTCCGAAAAATGTCAGTTTTTTGCGTTAAATATGTCAATCGTTAAAATGCCAAAAATGCGGCGATGATAATCGCGATAAGCAGAATAAGCACCACCGACAGCAGTCCGAACGCGGAGAGGATTCGGGCGAAACAGCCGTAGTCGGCGCCGCCTTTTCGCTTTTCGGAGAGCAGCACAACGATGATGCCGGCGATGGGGGTGAGCACGAGCGATATGAGGAATGTCAGAGTGAAGCCCACTTTGCGGCGTGCGCCGAACATACCCACTAATATCGACAGGAGCGTTCCTGTCAGAAGTCCGAAAATTACAAGTCCAAAAGAAACCATTTATAAAGTTGAAAGTTTATTGTTTAAAGTTTAAAGAGTTTTTGTCGTGCCTTTTATTTCAACAATGCGTCATTTAATTGCTGTTTTTTTGCCGTTGACGATGTAGATGCCTGCGGGCAGGTCGGATGTCGAGGAGGCGCGGAGCAGTCGGCCGTCGAGAGTGTAGATGCCTGTGACGACAGGACGCTCGGCCGTCGTTTCGACACTTTCCACCGACGAAGGATTCGGACGTACACCGATTGTCATTTGTTGGTAGTAGCGGAATGAGTAGTTGCGGCCAGTAGGTTTGAGGGTGCTGATGTCGTAAAAACCGTTCGAGTCGCCGTTCCATCCCCAGTTGACGCTAACGAGCCCATCGGAATTGTAGCCGTCGATGATGAACGAGTGTCCGCCCATTTCCCATGTGTCCTCATCAATTGTGTAGCCGGCATACATAACGGGCCGCCCTGACGAAAGTTCTTCGTAAAGCGTATTCATCCAGCGGTTTTCGTCATAATAATAGCGTTGAAGGGTATGTGCCCCTGGGTCATAGTCGAAATGCTCTATCATTCCGTCAATGGCATCTTCGTTGGTAGTGCCCGAACCGTCTATGCCGTAGTCCATATTCGACATTATTCCGCAGTGGAGCGACAACAATGCCACGGCGCGTCCCTGCTCTTCAGTATAGCCCTCGTAGTAGCGGTTAATCATCTTGTCGTATTCGTAGGTGGCGGCGGCGAAATCGGCGGTAATATCCACGCTTTTCATCGCGTCCCAGTCGTACATAGTGATTGACGCCGAACCTTTGCCGTTTACAGGGAACTTATAATATTTCATTATTTGGGCCGCTGTGGTGGCCACACACCCCACGACGCAGTGGTTCGTGTCGGGGAAATATTCGCCGAGGTGCTGCGAGGGATTTTCCATCGGGCACATATAGTAGAACGGCTCTTCTTGTCCCCATTCGGTGGCGATAAGCGGTCGAACGTCGGTGGGATAGACGTCGGGGTCGGGAACAGTTGTCTCCATAGGTTCGGAGGCCTCTTCGGCAGCGGCGGTTATGGCCTTCAGCCAGTTACGGAAAGCGGGGTTGCCGCCCGTCGGCGAGAACGGTTTTTCGCTCACGG